>JAISHP010000022.1 GCA_031262545.1 Candidatus Ancillula hodotermitis
AGTTTTTACTGTAATAGTTGTTACTCCGGTTTTTTTAGCTGTAACTTTTCCTGAAGAATTAACCAAAGCAACTGATTTATCTGAGCTAGACCAAGCTACTTTTTGGTTTGCTAAAGAAAGGTCTCCATATATAGATTTTACTGTTTCTAGAAGTGTAAAATTATCTCTATCTCCTAAAATATTAGTTATAGTTAATTTTGTCTTATCTATAGCGATTGAAGTTGGAAGATTGTCAACACATTTTCCATTAAGATTATGCTGAGTTGACAAACAAGTCACAACTGGCGGAGCAGGTGGTTTAGGCTTATTATCATCACAATCCGGATAATTAGTTGCCCCATTAGTGCATCGATTCAAAGCCCATTGAGCAGTTAAAATTATATCAACATCTTCTGCACTAGAAAAACTATAAACTTGATTGACCTTATAATTTACTTCTGGATTAGCTTCTTCATCTTTCCATCCCGTAAAGTGATATCCACTCCTCGTAAACTTACTATCAACCGGGGTGAAAGATCGCGGACATACAGCCGTAAACGTTCCAACACAACTTTTTACAACATTATCTGCCGACATATCACCTTTTCCTTCAGCACCTGCATCATACATCACATTCAATTTATATGTTACCGGATCATACGAATAATTTGCAGTAAGTGTTATATTGCCATCGCTTCCCATTGTGTCATATATGTTGTAATTTGCAAAGCCAACATTTTCCCCCTCAGGTAGAACATCAGAACAAGTTTCCCCATCGAGACACCAATTAGTAAATGTAGCGCCGATCATCTGCGGTTTAGTAGGAACCAAAATGTTTGTTGCACAACCTTTCCATCCATACTCACCACCTATCCCATCTTGACAATTTGAATTGGTCATCGTATTCAACGTAAAATACTGATTCCCTTGACTCATGTCTCCATCAATTGTCCCACCATTATAATTATAAGAAATCCTATGAGTTCCAGCTTTAATTGCAGGATCTGAAACTACTGAATTACCAGCTTCATCTGTCACTTTCAATTGCCAATAGTATGCCTTACCTGTTGTTAATCCATAAACATCAGCACTTAAAACAGCTGGATCATTTGTTTTAATTGCTACAATCGGATTTGTCATATCCTGAACAGTACTATAACTTAACTCATATGTTAGCCCATATCCAGAAGAAATATTATCACTTGCTTTTCTCCAAGAAACAGTTATTTTCCCCTCATCCGGATTCGAAAAAATTAAATAAGTAGACACAGAATCATTGTATTGATATGGCAGCTCTTTTAATGTTGGTGCACCAGTATCATCAAATACTGCCTTCCAAGTATTACTCTTAGTTTGCGATGGTAATTTTGCACCATTAGCAATACATACGCCATTTCTATCCCCGTCAATACACCATTTAACAAAGTTAAATCCGTTGCTTGACATATTAGCATCTTGAGTAACATTTGGGGCAACTGGCTCACTATCACTGTCAAAACTTGAATTGTCAGAAGAGTATATTGAAAGTTGGTAAGGAGGTGTCCAAGCAGAGAAATCTTGATTACAAGAAATTTCTTTTGACACCCCACTCGAGAAATATCCACAAATAAAAGTTTGTTGATTGACTGTTATTGATTTAATTGTTGAACCACAAACCGTGTTTCCATCTCCTCCGTGTTCATAATCAGCATAGGCACATCTTTCTAATTTTACCTGCAAAGGTGAATCAACAGTAGCTGGAATATTATTAATTAAACCAGGTTCAACTACACCGTCTATATTTTCTGGTTCACTATCAAGATCTACCCAAGAATCGTTACTATAATAACTCATCTTAAATGTATCAGTCGCACGATAACCAAACAAACCAACCCACTCGGCAGTCACATCCGAACTCTGAGTAGGATCAGTTATATACAAATCAAAATCTAAATTTGCCGGAACGCTAAGAGTCAAACTATTAAAAGTAGTAAATACCCCGCCGTTTGAAATTTCGTCAAAAAGTGTGTTTTTTGAAGTTAAAGTTATACCAAAATCCCCTGTTGTTGAACCATTGGTTGTGTAAGAAGAACATTTTAAAGTTTGCGAGTCGACATAAGAACACCCTCCAAAATAGTAATTATCAAAACCTTGGGAAGAATGAATAATTCCATCATCAGGAATCAACGCAGGAATAAAGTTTTGCCCAGAAATAACCACCTGAGAATTGTCTGGATTTTTCCCGTTTACAAAAGAGTTGCCATCTGGACCAGAAATGTTATTAACAATAATTTTTTTATCATTAGAGCAAATATCACTAATAACACTTGGAATTCCAGACCAGCTTCCTAAAGTCCCCCAAAATTCAAATGTGTCTAAAGCCGTGCAAGTCACATCTGCCCCTTTTGAACTCGTTTTATCATTAGAATTCAAGGTCTTAGTTACAGCATTATTTGTCACTTTAGAACTATAAAGTGAATAAGAGTTAGAAACTGATCCTCCAACAAGATCAGAAATACGATTAACACTAGTTTTATCATTAGGTAGAACATTATTAATAACATTTGCTAAATTTAGAAGATTTGAACTTGCCGCAGCCAGATTACCAACAACTCCTCCAATTGAGAAGTGCGACACTAAGAAGTTCACTCCTCCTCCTTGTGCCATAACAGTTCCTGAAGAAATCAAATTGTCTAAAGTTGCAGTTGAACTTGCTTTACCGACAACACCTCCAACATTTCCAGTGATATTTGTCGCTGTTGAGTCATCTTGAGAAATAGTAACATTAACAGCACCATCAACAAGTAAATTCTCTACAGTTCCATCAACACAACCGAATAATCCATAATTATAGGAACTATCACTTCCGTTATGATTTACAGCATCAATTCCAAGATTCTTCACAACATGATTTTGTCCGTCAAAAACACCTTTAAATGAACTTTCTGAATTATTACCAATCGGATTCCATCCCCCTAAAGAAACCTCACCGGAATCCGTTTGTCGATTTGGATCATTTTTATAGACTGCACTATCCAACAAACTAGCCCCATCAGCGCCAGCTTTATAATTCCCCAGATCAACATCATTAGTCATTTTAAAATTATCAGTAGAATATCCTGCTTTATTATTAACTAAACAAGCTGTTAGGGCGAGCTGATTATCCGTTCCAACCCACCAAGAATCCGAACTAGTTCCATCCCCATACTGATAAACACCCAAATTTGTAGTACACCAATTTTCTTGAGAATAAAAACGTGGGTACAAAGTAATATTATCTGTTACCGTAATTGTGTCGCCACTAACTAAAAATGATGGATTATTTTCATCAATTTGACAATTTTTAATAGTACACCAACCTGCCAGTTTCAAATAACCAGTTTTTGTAAGTGAATTTGCAACTTGATCTGTATCAATCTTTATAGTTTTTCCAACTTTGTAATATTCAGTTTCGGGCGCTGCTGCACCTGTTGCCCCATCAAGGTCATAGGTTACAGTTCTTAAATCAATAATCATTGGTGCCACAAGAGATTGCACTGGAGCCCCGTAAGGTGAAGTAATATAAAATATGAATATATTTGGAACTCCTGGAGTAATTGCAGGTTTAACAAAATTATTACCACCAGCATGACCAGAATAAAACTGCTCAACAGTTGATCCTGTTAGCTTTAATCCAAAAATATTATTGTCAGATTTTGCAACACGAAGAGAAAATGAAGCTAGCATATGATTATAATCAATGCCATATTCCATAGTCTGTATTCTTGTCGGAAGATAATCTTCAGTCTGAGATCCAGTAAAAATTACAGGGCGAGATGAAGAAAAATATGCCCCTTGGTAGCTATCATATTCAGAAATATTTGAGCTCAAAGTAAACGATTCTGCCAAATACGAATGTCCTGAATACGCACTTTCAGCATCTGGTTTTAAATATACTGCAGCACAGTCAATTTCACTTGAAGAAATATATGTACAATTTCTTGCTGTTGCAATCGTCAAATCAACAAGCCCAGTTGAAACTAAAGCGGGAATAAAATTTTGCCCATAAACAACCATCTTCCCCATACTTGTTGAAGTTGAAAAATCATCAGGAAAAGAAAAACGGTTTTTCCCAGTTAATGGATTTTGAACAAAATACGTTTCCAACAAATCTGAATCTGAGCATCTTGTATTAATTACATTAATTGAATCCGTTGAATTCATTCCATTCATAACAGTCGTCCAGAAATCGGCAGTTCTCAAAGTAGTGCAAGTAAGATCTCCTCCATCATTACTACTAATTGCAGGGTTAGTCACCAAAGCAGAACCATTAACTTTGGTTGAATAGAGTGAATAATTATTACTAATTGAACCATCATTCAAATCTACAATTCTATTTATAGCTGGTGAACTAGGTGAATTATTTGACAAATTGTCAACCATAACAACATTATTTGAAAAATTAGTTGTCATACTATTTCCTAGACCTGTGGCTGAATTATAATTATCTCCATAAGACGAGATAGTGTTCGCTATAACAATAGAATTAGTAATATTGACAGTAGAATTTCCAAAACCGACCAATCCTCCAGCTTCAGAATCTGAAGTTCCATTAGCAATAATTTTATTATTTTTGCCAATTAAATCTATCCCAGAAATTGTAACTGGTTCATTATCCCCTACTTCACCTTTAGCATACCCCACCGCAGCTGCAGCATAAACTGCACCCCCTGCAACATTTATATCTACATTTTCAAAATTAATATTTTTGATCACAGCACCGCTTTTAACAACACCGAATAAACCAGAATAAACAGTTGGTATATTTCCAGATTTTGGAATATTTATAGTTAAACCAGAAATAACCGGTTTACCAGTCACCCCGCCATCAAATGTACTCTCAAAAGGATTAGCTTCAGTTCCAATTGGCTGCCAACCAGCTTGTTTTGAATATCCCGAAAGATCGATATTCCCAACTAGAGAAAAATATAAATCAGAATTTTTTGTCGCCCCGCTATCTGGAAAAAATGCGTAATAATTACTGTTGTCACGCACAATATTCGAAAGATTGTGCAATTCTTCAGCATTCACAATCGTGCAGGCATTATTTACATTAGCTCCAGTTCCGTAACTACAAACATCACTAGCTGAAAGAGTTTTACTTGATTGATTTTCATTGCCAGAAGAAACATTCGCAAAAGCTTCAAAACCCAAAAAGCATAGCCCAAACAAAATTAACAAAGAGAAAAAAGACAATAATAATATATTATGCTTAACCTTTACCAAACTCATAGGTATATTATATCAATAAAAAACAGATTTAAGTTAATTATCAATTATGAGTAGCATCTGATTTTTCAGTTAAAAAAAATTCCCCTCTTGTGGGATGGTTACCCTGAAAGCTAATCAGTTCCCCTCTTATGGGAGGGTGCCCTGAAAGCCAATCAGTTCCCCTCTTGTGGGGAGGATTACCCTGAGAGCTACTCAGTTCCCCTCTTGTGGAGGGGTGCCTGAAAGGCGGGGTGGTTTTACTGTTCCCGAAATCGATAATGACCCAGATCTTCAATTTTTTAAATATTATTTATTTTCTAATTCAGCTTTTATTTCATCTTTAATTTCAGCCTTTAATTGTGCACGACGTTTAGCACGTCTCTCATCTTGTCTAATCTTCATAACTGATGCAGCTGAAGTGACTCCAATAACAATAATGATTACCATTAGTGAAACCAAATTAGGAACTTCTGGCGCCCAAGTAAATCCAGAACCATGAAGTGCCTCAAAAATCAATTTAACTCCGATAAATGCTAAAATAATAGCTAAGCCAATCGGTAAAAATTGCAATTTTTCAACAAGACCACCAAGTAAGAAATAAAGTTGTTGCAACCCCATCAAAGCAAAAAGATTAGTTGCGAAAACAATAAATGGATCTTTTGTTAATCCAAAAATAGCAGGTATTGAATCAAATGCGAAAAATAAATCGGTTACGCCCAAAGAGATAAAAACAATCAACATAGGCGTCCAACGAGAAATTGAAGCATCATTTTTATCAGGAATTCTGAGCTTTGTCCCATTATATCTTGAAGACATAGGTATTACTTTATGAAAAAAGCGAACGATAAAATTTTCTTCATATTCATCTTCAGATTCTCTATCTACCAAAATCTTAGCAGCAGTATAAATTAAGAAAGCTCCAAATAGATAAAATATCCAAGTAAACCTAGCAACAACCGCTCCTCCGATTACTATAAAAATAGCTCTGCAGACAAGAGCAATTATAATCCCAACACCTAAAGCTTCTTTTTGTAATTTTTTAGGTACTTTAAATTTTGCAATAATTAAAATAAATACAAAAAGATTATCTACAGAAAGTGAATATTCAGTTAACCAACCTGAATAAAATTCAACAGCTGGATGCATTCCGTATAGCCACCAAATTACTCCACCAAAAATAAGCGCTAAAATAGCATAGAAAATAACAGCAAAAATTGATTCTTTGTTTGAAGGAACATGTGGCTTACGAATCCCTCTAATTACACCAAACAATAAGAGTAAAACTAAAACAACAAGAGAAATAATCTCAAAATAAATGCTAGTTTCCATTAATCCTACTTAGTTAATCTTATCAGTCAATCTTATTGAGTAAAAAAAATATTTACTTTAATTTGAAAACTATTAAAGTTTAAGAAAGTTTAGTTAGAACACCAATCAAAATAACTGAAAGTGTCCAAAGCAGAGCCATAATTAAAGTAAAACGATTCAAATTCTTTTCAGCTACGCCTGAAGAACCAGCAGAAGATTGGATTCCTCCACCAAACATATCAGAAAGACCACCACCACGTCCTTTGTGCAAAAGAATCAATAAAACTAACAAAACAGATGTAACAACAAGTAAAACATCCAAAATAACTTTAATAACGCCCATAACTACATTATACCATTATCATTCTGAAACTAGCGCATGTCATCCTGATACTAAATAAGTTCAAAATAATATTTTCCAAATTCAGAATGACCTTAACTACCCCGCCCTCCGGGCACCCCTCCACAGGAGGAGAATTGTTCCCCTCTTTGGAGGGGTGCCCGTAGGGTGGGGTGGTTAGTTACTCTATTTAAAAAAGTGTTAAATCTTCCTTTTATTCTTTCTCTAATCCCCAAGTAGTTACTTCTCTATGCTCTTCGCTTAGTTTAGAGTATCCTCCAAGGTTTAGATCAGTTCCATCATAAGATAAGAAAGTCCAATTATTTGTTTTAGTATCTAGAGATGGGAACCAAAGAAGTCCAGCTTTAATTGCCGATTTGTAATCATAAGATTTAATATCTTTAATCTCTACTTCTTCTATTTTTGATTCTTTATCTTTAGGAGCATAAGTCTTAACTAGATATTTATCTGTTCCGATTTCATGGATTGCCCAAGCTCCTTGATAATCTTTAGATAGATTAGCAGCTTTAAAGTTAACAAACTCAACTTTATTATTTAGGCTACCGTTAATAGTCCTACCAAGCTCTAGGTTTTGTTTAACTAAATATTCTGTTTTATTAGCCGCTATAGTATATTGAACATTTTCTTCTAAACTAACTACAGGTTTTACTTCTTCTGGTAATTCTGGCTCTGTTTCACTATCATCATTATTATCAGAATTTGCTTTCAAATAAAGTAGGTAGAACTGTTTTTGCTCTTGGCTTGCGTTAGTTAGTAAACCTGTATCTGCTAATTGTTGGTTTCTTCCTTCAACAGGTGAAATAGTTAGTTTATTATCTGAAAAGGCAGTTTGGAAATAAAAATTATTAATATTTAAATTCTTACTATTTATATCAACTGCTTCAATAAATGCTTTATCTCTTCCA
>JAISHP010000053.1 GCA_031262545.1 Candidatus Ancillula hodotermitis
ATTAGCATTATTATGCATTCTTCCAGCTGTATCAACCAAAAGATAATCAGCGTTTTCTTGAACAGCAATTTTTGAGCCTTCAAAAGCCACAGAAGCAGGATCAGCTCCTTCTTCCTTACGAACAATCTTAGCACCTGCGCGTTTAGCCCAAGTTTCAAGTTGGTCAGCAGCTGCAGCTCTAAAAGTATCGGCTGCCGCAACAACAACTTTTGATCCTTGTTTTTGTAATTTATAAGCAATTTTCCCGAGTGAAGTTGTTTTTCCAACCCCATTAACCCCAACAAAAAGAATTACGTATGGTGTTTTAGGGGGATTAACAGCAGTTTGCGTAGAAGGAACTAACAATAAATCCTTAATTGCAGATCGCAAAGTAAGATTTTTATCAGTTTGCATCTTAGAAACAATATCATCTGCGATATTTGAACCAAAATCAGCAGAAAGCAACTGACTTCTAATCTGATCTAGATCATCAGAGACTTTTACACTTTTTTTAATTCCTGTATTTACAATTTGATTTTTACTATTCTTATGCTTCTTATAATCTTTGCTATTAACAATTTCATCTTTTTTTAAAACATGAGTATCAACTGCTTTTTTATCATTATGTCGATTATGATAAATAACAAAGAGAATTGCTAAAATAAACCCAACTACAACAGGAACAACATAAACTAAATCAATATGTAAACCAAAAATATACAAATTTATTCTCCTAAAATTTCAATACAAAAATTAAAGCTCTTTAATTGACTCGATCAAGTCAGCAGCAACTTTTTTAGCATCGCCATAAAGCATTGAAGTCTGAGGTAAACCGTAAAGTTCATTTTCGATACCTGCATAACCTTTACCACGCCCACGCTTGACAACAACAACATTCTTAGCTTTATCAACGTCCAAAATTGGCATACCAGAAATCGGTGTTCCTTGACGTCTTGCAGCTGGATTTGTCACATCGTTAGCACCGACAACTAGGGCCACATCGGCTGTATCAAACATAGAATTTACCTCATCCAAATCAAGTAATTTATCATATGATATATTTGCTTCAGCCAAAAGAACATTCATATGTCCAGGCATACGACCAGCAACAGGGTGAATTGCAAATAGAACTTCAACTCCTTTTTCCTCAAGAATAGAAGTCAATTCAGCAATCTCGTGTTGAGCTCCAGCTACAGCCATTCCATAACCAGGGACAATAATTACACGATTAGCATAAACCATTTGAACTGCTAAATCATCTGAAGAAGTTTCCTTAGTAATTTGAGCAGGTCCATCAACAGCTGAACTATCAGCAGAATCTCCACCAAAACCACCAAGCAAAACACTGATCAAAGAACGATTCATAGCCTTTGCCATTAGAATTGATAGGATAGATCCAGAAGCACCAACAAGCGCACCCGCAACGATCATAACTAAATTATTGATAACAAATCCCGACATAGCAACAGCAGTTCCTGTGCAAGCATTCAAAATTGAAATAACCACTGGCATATCTGCTCCACCAATTGGCAAAGCAAATAACAAACCAAATATCAAAGCTAAAACAGCCAATACTAATAAAGGCATCCAAGGAGCGTAAGTTAAACTCGTTCCGAAAATGCTTACAGTCATTTTCCCACCTTTTGCAACTGTAATTTCTCCAGTTGAAGAATTTGTAGAAGTAACTAGATTTCCGGCAGTTAATAGATATCCACAGAAAATAGCTCCAAGAACACAAATTGCATCAAGTGCAGCTTTCCCAGGAATCTTAAATGCTTTTCCATTGATAATTCCTTGCAACTTTCCTGCAGCAATCAAAGAACCAGTAAATGTTACGCAACCAATAAAAATACCTAAAGATGCAGTCAACATAGCAATATGATTAGTAGCAATAGTTCCAAATAGTTGACTTAAAACTGAATCATCTGGAGTAAAACCAACAATAGAATTCTTATAGTAACCTGAAGTTCCAACCTGAAGAACACCGCGAATTAAACCTGTTTTAGGTAGGCTTGCTGTTTGTGTTTGGAGAACATCATTAACCGCAACTAACGCAGCAGCTCCACCCCCAACCGTGTTAAAAATTGAAACCAACTGAGGCATAGCAGTCATCTTGATTTTTCTTCCTGAAAGAACACCTCCGACAGCACCTAAAACCACACCAGCAATTAATGCAAAAATAGCAATTCCGCTAGCAAATCCATTATAAGCAGAATGGAAAAAGGCAGTAAAACAAGCTAAAACCATACCTGCTATTGAAACAAAATTACCACGTCTAGCAGTTTTAGGAGAATTCATATAGCGTAAGCCTTGAATAAATAAAACTGCAGCTATTAAGTAAATAAACCAAGAAACAGTATCTAGGTTGTGATCCAAGAAATTGATAATTGGATTTAAAGAAGTATCTGTAGAAACTGTATTCATTATTTATTCTCCTTTTTCGCATTATCTTCAACATCTAGAGCTGACTTGTCCATTTTTGAAACTGCTTTTAAAACTGGCTCAACTGGAGGAACTTCACTAGCCCCAGCAGTTACTAACTCCTGAACCTCAATTGCAACACCACCAAAGTCTTCCTTCGCATCTTCAATTGATTGATCTGCCTCATTTTCAGAAACAGTCTTTTTGGGCTTAAACATTTCCAACATTCTATCTGTCACAACATATCCACCAACAACATTCAAAGTTCCTAGCAAGGCTGCCAAGAAAATAATTATCGTTCCAGCCAAAGAGTTACTTTCCGCAGCTACAATAATTACACCAACAAGAACAACACCATGAATTGAGTTTGCTCCTGACATCAAAGGGGTGTGTAGAGTTGATGGAACTTTACCAATTACAGCTACACCAATCATTAACGCTAAAACAAATAGCGTTACTGAAATTACAATAGGACTCATTATTTATTTTTCCCTTCTTCTTTAACTTGCGCACCCTCGTCTTCAATTCCTTTATTTGGAACTGGACAACTATTGCTTTCGCCTTCCAACTCACGAGGGTTTGAACCTTTAGCTGATGCAAACATTTCTTCATCTAAATTTTCTTTAGCTTTTACTTCGGTCTTTACTTCAGTTTTTACCGGCTCAGGATCTGCAGTAATTACCATCACAGCCAGTTCACCTAAGTCTATAGCAGAACTATCTGCTTCAGCAACATAAGAAACAACATCGCAGATATTACGAGCTAACATACTAGAAGCGGCTTTAGCAGTTTTTGAAGCTAAGGTTGGAGCACCAATAATTTTAACTCCCCCCATCTCAACAGTCGCTTCTGGTTTAGATCCTTCAACATTTCCTCCTAATTTAGAAGCCGCTAAATCAACAACAACTGAACCAGGTTTCATATTCTTTAAACCTTCTTTTGAAACAAATTCAGGCGGTTTTGAGCCAGGGACTTGTGCTGTTGTGATTACAATATCAAAATCCGCTACCGCTTTATCTGTAGCAGCTTTTTGCTTAGCTAATTCCTCATCAGAAAGTTTACGAGCGTATCCACCCTCACCTTGCCCTTGACTCAAAGCTGCCATAACATCAGCTGCTCCATATTTTCCTAAATCCAAGAATTTAGCACCTAAAGACTTAACTTCTTCTTCAGAAGCTGGACGAACATCAAAAGCTGTAACAACCGCACCAAGACGTTTCGCTGTTCCAATTGCTTGCAAACCAGCAATTCCTGCTCCTAAAATTAATACAGAAGCTGGGCGAACTGTTCCGGCTGCTGTTGTCAACATAGGGAAAAATCCAGCGAATTCATTTGCTGCCAAAAGAACAGATTTATACCCCGCAACAGAATTTTGCGAAGTCATAGCATCCATTGATTGTGCCATAGAAAGTTGACGAGGTAATTTATTAATATCAATTGCTCTAACACCTTGCGCTTTGAATTCCTCTGCAACTTTTGCATCTGACCAAGATCCGAAAAGACCAACAGCAGTTTGTCCTTTCTTTAGCTTCTTGATTGTAGCAGTAGTAGGTCTAGAAATAAAGCCAATATAATTAGCTTTTAAAGCCTCAGCTTTTGTAACAAGCTTAACTCCGGCTTTTTCATATTCCACATCGGAATAAAAAGCTTTTTCACCAGCACCTTTTTCTAATAATAATTCAATTTTCTCTTCGCCCTTATATGTCTTCAAAAAACGTGCAGCAACATCAGGTGTTAGTCCAACACGAGATTCAAATTGCCCAGTTTCATCTAGAACAGCAAATGTTTTACTCATAACAACATTATAACATTTGTTATCTTAATGTTTCCTATTCTAATCGGAAAAAAATAGATATATTTAGAACTAATTATTGTTTGATAGCTTTTCTAAAAGCAAAGCCTCGGAAACAATAACCTTTTTAAGAGAACCTAAATGAACTGACTC
Organism: Candidatus Ancillula hodotermitis; assembly: GCA_031262545.1. GTDB lineage: Bacteria > Actinomycetota > Actinomycetes > Actinomycetales > Bifidobacteriaceae > Ancillula > Ancillula hodotermitis. Next base: position 4,346 of record JAISHP010000053.1, read on the forward strand.
ATTATCCGAATGTGCACAAGAGTCAGGATCTTCAACACCTGAAACTAAAATATCAGCATTAGGAAAAGTTTGTTTTAACGAATTAGTAAATGGAATAGACCCACCAATTCCAGAATAAACAACATCTGCTCCAAAGCCTTCTTTTAAAGCCTGAGCAAAAGCAACTGCACCTTTTGAGTTAATGTCAGCCTTAAACCCAGGCCCACACTCTAGAACAGTCGCTTTAAAGTGTGCCCCAAAAGGGACATTATTTCTTAGATGTCTTACAAGCGCATCAGCTGCTTCTTGAGGGTCTTGAGCAGGAGAAACACGCAAACTCAATGTTGCTTTAGTTGAAGGAGCAAATACATTGCTGGAATTAGCTGTAGAAACAGCATCAAAACCA
>JAISHP010000059.1 GCA_031262545.1 Candidatus Ancillula hodotermitis
CAACGCCTTTATCTAGTATAATTTAATTTAGAAAAAACAAAAAATTTACTAAAAGAAAGGCGTTGCTTATGAGTACTACATACTCACATTTAATTATACAGGAAAGAATAACTATTCAACCCGAATTCTAATTAGAATTCAGGTTTTTGAACTCTGTTTCGTAAATTTTATATATTAAAACCAAAATTTTTCCCGTTCCAATTTCTTGATTAAAAATTGTCGCATATAAGGAGTTGTAATTTTTACTTTTCCACGTTTTACTCGATTAACAAAACCAGCATCCTTTAATCTATTTAGATAATTATTCACATATTGAGGACTTTTATCAAGGCTAGAAATCAAAACTTGAACGTCCACAATCTCCCCTTCGGAAGCAATAGCATACAATAACTCTAAATCACCAGAAGAAAGATCTCCTAAACTGCTATCATAAACTGTTTCTTCCAAATCTTCTATTGAGGTTTCTATCGCTGCCAAAGTTCGATTCGCGTCAATACTATTATTATCAATATTTTCCCACATATAGTAACCAACTAATTGCACCATATAAGAATAACCAAACGTAGCCTCAGCTGCCATGTTTGCAACAGCTTCGCTTATTTCAATACCTCTACTTCCAAAAATGTCAATATATGATTTAGCAATCTCACTAACTGGTAAATAATCAAGCAAATATTTTTTACTTCTTCTAATAAAAGTAATATTTTTATTAAATTTGTTATCTTTCAATAAACCATCAATTGATTCTGGTAGCCCAGCAAAAGCAACCGCAATATCAATATTACTATTAAAACAAATTTGAACAGCAGAACATAATTCTCTTAATGCTGAATTATCATGGTGAACCTCATCAACACTGATAAAAACTCCTTTGCCTTTTTTATTAATATTTTTAACAGACTCCTCAAGCCAAGTTGTAAAATCAACTTCTTTGTTTTTGAAGCTGATGGAAGCACCTGATATTGAAAGAGAAACAACTTCTTTTCTTGCTCTTTCAACTAAATTTTCAATTCTTTCAAGCATTTTATTATTGGAATGTACATTCAAACATAACCACTTTTTTGATTTATTTAATTTTTGAGCGATCTCGGAAAGCATTACAGTCTTCCCAATTCCCCTCTGTCCATAAAATAAAATAGATCGAAATATAGATCCTTTAGAATTCTGGATTCTGTGCACAATTTCTTCAATAGTCTTTTCTCTTCCAACCGGAATAGGTGGCAATGACCCATACGCAGGAACAAAAGGATTAACTTGATTATCTTGCTTGTTTATTTTGTGTAAAGTCATAAAAATATTATATCAAAGCGCCTAAAATTCGGCATTATAACGAATATTTATTTTATGTAAAAGTATTAAAATTTCTCAATCCCAAGTAAATGTAACTCCAGAAACTGGAAAAATCCAATCTTCACCCTTGTATTCAAACTGGTTTTCAAAATATTTTTCACCCTTGACATTAAAATTACCAGAAAAATAGGTGATAGGCTGAACATTTTTAAATCCCTTATCCCACGTGAACTTAATACAAGGACAATATGTTGGTTCCGAAACAACAGCTTGGAAATCATGAACGCTTCTAAGTTGTGGAAACTTAAAAAATATATCAACAGACAAATCGTCAGAATTCTTATTCTGTAAATTATGCATATTTACTTGATAGATTAAACTAAAACCACTTTTGCTAATCTCAATATTCTCAAGAACTGCTTCAATATCATTAATATTAATTTTAAACAAAAATGTTTGAATTATACATTTTTCTAATTCGTCTTTTGACATATTAATTAATTTCTGGAAATCTTCCTCTTTGAGTTTAAGGTTTTCCCTCATTAGATAATCATCATTTTTTAACTTATCTTCAAGATCTTGGTTATCCACGCAAAAAGCAATCTTAAATTTATGACATTTTTCACTAAAATCCAATTTAACATTAGGTTTAGAATAAGATAAACTTTCTGTCAATAATATGTAATCTGAAGAATCTGAAATAAAAGAAATATTTTTTAGAATTTCTTCTGTTTGAGAATTTACTTTAATTTCATAGTTCATATTTTTTCTAATTCCAAAATCACTAAACCTGCTATTATCAACCTGGTCGACATAAGGGCTAAGCATCGAAAGGGCTATCTTACTTTTATCTTTCCCAATCATAGCTCTTAACGTACTTTCTAAAAATTTCTCTTGAGCATCGTAAGAAAATGATTTTAAAACCTTAGAATCAGCCATAATCGTTTCTGCAATATGATCCGAAATATCTTTTGAAACAGCTTTTTTAGTTAAATATTCATATGCAAAATTAAATATTATAATTGGAGGCAAAATACCAAGTAAATTCCCTAAAATATTATTGATCAAATCACTTGCATCAAATTGTCCATTATTAAAAACGTACAATTGGACAAAAAACAAGATAACCCAAACCAAAATTGTAACGAGACACAAAATTACTGCCAAATGACGCATAGAATTAATTCGTAATTTATTTAAAATATCTCTAGTCTTCATAATTTCATTTAATATTATAACAACAGGGCTTTTTTTTGAAATAAGCCCAAACAGTGTCACCATAATCAAAGTGCCACCATTCGCTTGGATAGTTCACAAAACCAACACTCGTCATAACATAATAAAGTAAACGACGATTGTATTTTACATCCAAATTATCTGAATTCTCATAATAATTAGTTTGATCTATATCAGTAAAAGAATCAAAATCCCCACCCATATTTAAATCATTTTGCATTTCATCACAAATTGTCAAATCCACAGCGCCTCCAGTGCAATGCAAAGGAGGATTTTTTTTATCAAAAGGATTACTAACTTTTTTTCTAGATAACTTATCAAGCTGCAAATTACTCAATTCTGGATATTCTTTTTTATATTTAGTTACGATTTCGTTCCAAAGATATTTTTGAGTAACTATTGATCTATAGGCATCATAAATTTTTAGATGTAGCCCCTCAGGTAATTTTGATTGAGCTTCTAAAATTTTTTCAACCACGGTCTTTCTAAGCATGAATTTTTCAACAGCCCCAGGATACCCCAAATTTAAATATCTAGAATCAAAAAAAACGCCATTCACTTCCTGTAAAGGTTCACTACAGTAATCATGTAGAACATCAATTTCACCAACATTTATTCCTAAATTGGGTATCTCAGGCAAATTACTTAAATCAACTTTTTTCATAATATGATCATCTTCTTTTAAACGCTTCTTTACCTTCAATAGTCACTTGATTATCTTCATTCATAAATATATTATACTTTCACTTTACCTATCCCAAACAGAACTTGCTGGCATTGTTAAAATTCCATCGTCAAAAGTTTTTGTCTCTTGTCCAGTGTAAAGGACTATCCCATATTTCATTTTAGAACCATATTTATTTTTTAACAATCTTAAAATTTTTCCATCTGAGTAATTCGGAGTTGATGTTAACTTTATTTCAATAGCAACAATCTCATTTTGTTCATTTTCTAAAATTAGATCTACTTCGTTTTTATTATAATCACGAAAGTGGAACATTTGAATTTCTTCTTGAGAATAAAGAATTTGTTTTTGCACTTCACTAGCAATAAAAGATTCAAAGATTCCTCCAAGATTTTTTCCTTTATTGTAATATGAAGCAATTCCAGAATCTAATATAAAAGTTTTTTTGTTGCTTACAACTTGAGAAGTCAAATTACCTGACCAACTATCCAATTTCTTAATTATAAACATCGTTTCTAATAAATCTAAGTAAGGGTCTAAAGTTGTTCTTGGGATAGAAATATCATTCGCCATATTGCTCAAAACTAATTCCTTGCCTAAGATTGATGATAAATATTTGAGCATTTTAGGCAAATCTCCTATTCGTCTTAAGTCTGAAATATCTTTTGCATCTCTATTGAAAATTAAATTAAGGTAATTTTTGAACCATTTTTTTCTGAAATTTTCATCATTCATAACAACATCAGGATAAGCTCCAATTTCCATAATTTTCAAGTAATCTTGCTGAATCATTTTTGAAGTATACTGTTTATTCAATTCATTATTAAAAATACATTTCAACCAATTTGACTGCTTGCCGATAATTTCATCTTGAGAAAACCCCATCATCTCACAAATCATCGCTCTACCAGCTAAAGATTCATGAATTGGTTTTAAATCAGATAAATTCGCTGATCCTGTAATGATATAATGTCCTGGTTCTGGATTATTATCAACTTGCTTTTTTAGTTCTGGGATCAAATCAGAAACAAGTTGAATCTCATCTATAACTAGTAATCCCCCTAGATTCTGGCGAATAAATCCGACCCTATCATTTTTTGCCCAAAGAGCCGTATCTTTATCATCAAGGGTTACATACTTAGAATTTTCATTTTCAAACGCAATTTTTTTAGCGATTGTTGATTTTCCAACTTGACGAGCTCCCAAAATTTCAACAATTCTAGCAAATTTTAAAGAATTAATAATTTCATTTTCTATAAATCTATTTTTAGTAATCATGGTAGCAATATTATAGCATAATTAACATTATTTCGTAAATTTTCATAGCCTATTTCGTAAATTTTCATAGCCTATTT
>JAISHP010000078.1 GCA_031262545.1 Candidatus Ancillula hodotermitis
TTGGAGCAAGTTGCTAAAGAACATAATGTTCCAATTATCCCACATGAAACTGCATTGTTTATGCGACTTCTATTACGTTTGATTAATCCTAGTAAAATTTTAGAAATTGGAACTGCTTATGGTTTTTCGGCTACACTCTTTGCGAAATTTACTAAAGAAGATTGTCGGATTGATACTATAGAGCGTTTTCCTGTTATGATAGAAAAGGCTAGTCAGGTTTTTTCACAAGTTAAATCAGGTGGTAAAATTAATTTAATTGCCGGAGATGCGATTGATATTTTACCTAAGTTGGTAGAAAATAATCTTAAAACTGAAAATAAATATGATTTTATTTTTTTGGATTGCGCAAAAGCTCAGTATGTAAAATACATACCTTTTTGTCTAAAAATACTGGCAAAAAATGGCGTAATTGCTATTGACGATATTTTTCAAGGTGGAAGTGTATTTGATAAACCTGAAGAGGTGAAATATCGGCAAAGAAAAATTTACCAAGGATTAAATCAACTTTTTTCAGAAATATATAATAATCAAAATTTGGAAGTTAGTTCATTACCTCTAGGCGATGGTTTAATGATAATTCAAGCGGTATAATATATATAATGAATAATCAAAAACAGAAGAAAGCTGGATTTAGTTCTCCAATTTTGCTTTGCATTGTTGTTTTTAGTCTTTTTGCTTTAAGTATTGAAGGTAATTATGTCCTTCCAAAATTTAATGATTATTTTTATTCAAATTTTATTTGTAATAATTCAGATTTTTCAAATTTGAGTTTTGGGCAAGATATTATAAATCAAGAATGTTCAAAAGTTGATAAAAAGATAAAGTCTAATCAGACTGCTGATTCGGCGCGAACTAATCAAGTTTTAGAAAATTTCAAACCTTATTTTGACCAAAATGTAACTTGGGGTGATTGTCCTAAATCTGCAAATGCTACCGCTCAAATGTCTTGTGCAACCGTAAAAGCACCATTAGATTGGGGAAGTCCTGCTAAAGATAAAATTCTTCCTGATTATGATTCTAAGAAAAATGTATATGATAATACTGATAATGCTTCTATAAACTTAGTTGTCAGTAGAATTCAAGCAACTAAACATTCGGATGGAATTTTGTTTACTAACCCTGGTGGTCCAGGTGCAACAGGGATTGATTTTACAAGCAGTTTTCAACAAATGCTTTCTGGAGCTGTGACAGCTACATATGATTCTGTTGGCTGGGATCCAAGAGGGATTGGAGCTTCAACGGCTGTAAAATGCTTTAATGATGATAATCAACAATATAAATATGTTTACGAACCTAGTGTTCTTAGTTTAGATAAAATTGATTATTCGCTGAAAACAACGAAAGCATTTATGGAAAGTTGCGAAAAATTAAGTGGTTCACTTGTGAAATTTATTAATACGCAATCAACTGCATATGATTTGAATCTTTTAAGATATGTTTTGAGTGATGGGCAAAAGTTAAATTATTTTGGATTTTCTTACGGGACATCAATAGGTTCGGTTTTTGCTGGATTATTTCCGGATGTTGTCGGCAAAATGATTTTAGATGGAGTTACCAATCCTTATGCTTCTGCTGAAGATGATACTGTTACTCAAGCTGGAGGATTTGAAACGGCTTTGACTAATTATTTGACTAGTTGTGTTAAAAATGCTAATTCCTGTCCATTTAGCTCAGTTGATGATGGAAAGCAACAAATTAAAAATTGGCTAGCTTCTTTAAATAAGTCACCTCAAAAATTATCCGATGGAAAGCAATTAACTGATACTATGGCTTATTATGGAATTATTGAACCTCTTTATTCTAAATCAGCTTGGACAGCTCTCTCTCTAGCTTTTGCACAAGTTATGACTAAGCATGATGGTTCATATTTTGAAAAATTTGCTGATCTTTATACAGAATTTAGTAATGGGAAATTTACATCAAATATCTGGTCTGCAAATCCGCTCATAAACTGTTTAGATCAACCTCAGAAATGGGATGAAGAAAAAGCTAAAGAGACAGCAACTAAAATTGATACTACATCTCCGACATTGGGAGATTATTTTAAGTATTCAACAACATGTGATTCAGCTCCAACAGCTGGTTTTACTGTTGATTATGACAAATCTGCCCCAGGAACAGAACCAATCTTATTGGTTGGGACAACTTCAGATCCGGCAACTCCATACAAGCAAGCTCAAGATATGGAGAAAACTTTGGTTAATTCAGAACTTCTCTCTTTCGATAGTGATGGACATACAGCTTATGGTCAAGGATCGGATGAGTTAAATAATTATGTAGATGACTATATTGTAAATGGTACTTTACCACCAAAAAATACAACTGTAAAACAGGAGGAAAAAAATGACATCCAAGACATGCTCAATGGATTACTCGGACAACAATGATTTTTTAGCAAAAGAGCCACGCGAACAACTTTTGCAATTAATTCTTGATATTGCTGTTGTTAGAGGAGAGGTTACACTTTCTTCTGGGCTTAAAGCAAATTACTATATTGATCTGCGAAGAGTTACTCTTCATCATCTTGGTTCTCCTTTGGTTGGACATCTTCTTTTAGATATGCTAGAGGATAAAGGTTTTATAGCCGGTGAGGATTTTACAAATATCGGTGGATTAACTTTAGGAGCTGATCCAATTGCTGATGCTGCTTTGCATGCCGCTTCTTCACGCTCGATGAATTTAGATGCGTTTGTTGTTAGGAAAGCTGCTAAAACTCACGGTATGCAAAGACAGATTGAAGGTCCTGATATTGAAGGTAAAAAAGTTGTTATTGTTGAAGACACAACCACAACAGGTGGGTCTCCGATTACAGCTATTGAGGCAGCTCGAAAAGCTGGAGCTGAAGTTGTAGCTTGTGCAACAATTGTTGATCGAGCTACCGGTGCTGGTGATAAAATAGAAGCTTTGGGAGTGCCATATTTTTCTTTGTTTAATTTGACTGATTTAGGATTGGAGAAGCAGATTTAAATGTCACTTACAATTGGAATTGTTGGATTGCCTAATGTAGGTAAATCTACTATGTTTAATGCGTTAACTAAGAATAATGTCTTAGCGGCAAATTATCCTTTTGCAACTATTGAGCCTAATACTGGTGTTGTTGCTTTACCAGACAAAAGATTAGATGTCCTTGCTAAAATGTTTAGTTCGCAAAAGATAGTGCCAGCCACTGTGACATTTGTTGATATTGCTGGAATTGTTGAAGGTGCTTCAAAAGGCGAAGGTTTAGGAAATAAATTTTTAGCAAATATTCGTGAAGCTGATGCTATTTGTCAAGTCACCAGAGCTTTTGTGAATGATGATATTACCCATGTTGCTGGTTCAATCGATCCAAAAAGAGATATTGAAACAATTAATACTGAATTAATTTTAGCTGATTTGCAATCTATTGAAAATGCTTTGCCTAAATTGGAAAAAGAAGCTAGAATGAATAAAGATGTCGCTAAACAAGTAGAATTAGTAAAGGAAGCTAAATCTCTTTTAGAACAAGGTCAAACTTTATATTCGAAATACAAAGATGATGAGGATACTTTAACTGCACTACATGATTTATTTTTACTAACGACTAAGCCGTTTATTTACGTATTTAATGTCGATGATGATTTAGTTGCAAATAAAGAAAAACAGGAAGAATTGCGAAAAATTGTGGCTCCAGCAGAAGCAATTTTTTTGAATGCAGAATTTGAAGCCGAATTGACTGATTTGAGCGAAGAGGACGCCAAAGAATTGTTGGAAGCCGAAGGTCTTTTAGAATCAGGATTAGATCAGCTGGCACGAGTTGGTTTTGATACTCTTGGATTGCAAACATTTTTAACTGCTGGAGAAAAGGAGACGAGAGCTTGGACAATCCATAAAGGTTGGACAGCTCCAAAAGCGGCTGGGGTTATTCATACCGATTTTGAAAAAGGGTTTATTAAAGCTGAAGTTGTTTCTTTTGATGATCTAGTTGAATTTGGTTCTAAATCTGAAGCCGGAGCTCACGGTAAACTTCGCCTTGAGGGGAAAGACTATATTATGCAAGATGGAGATGTTGTAGAATTTAGATTTAATAATTAAAATGTTAACTTTAATCAAAGGGAAAGATGATTTTTTACGATCAAGAGCAAAAAAAGAAGCAATTGATGCTGCAAAAAAAGATAATCCTAATATTGAAGTTGATTATTTAGATCCTGAGAATTATACTTCAGGTGAGCTTGAGTCTGCTCTTTCCCCGAGTTTACTTTCTGATTCTTCATTAGTAGTTATTGACATCATAGATAAAATATCTGATGATTTGATTGTTGATGTCGTTAACTATGCAAACGATTTAAAAAACAATTCTAATCCAGAATATGTTATAATTTTGCACCCTGGGATCCAGCGGGGTAAAAAAATGCTAGATACTATTGAAAAGGCGAGAAAAGATAATATTGCAAAAAAGAATGTTAATATCGTAGATGCTAAGCCTTTAACTCCAGAAAAGAAAAAAGCCTTTGTTCAAGCTGAGTTTAGACGAAATGGTAAACAAATTGCAAATGATGCAATTGAAACTCTAATTGAAGCAACTTCAAATTTGAAAGATAGTAAAATGGGAGAATTGGTCAGTTTTGTTGGTCAAATTTCTAGTGATCTACCTGAGGATAGAGTAACTGTTAATCAAAAAGATATTTTTTCATATTTTCATGCCACTAGACAAGTTGATACTTTTAAAGATGTTATAAATAATGCTTTTGCAGGGAAAACAGATCAAGCTATGCTTTCTTGGAGGATGGTTTCTAACGATGTAAACGGTGCAGGGATTATTCCTCAACTAATTGGGGGCTTAGCGTATAAACTACGATTAATCGCTAAAGCTAGTTCTGATAGAAATCCAAAAGAACTGGGACTTAATCCCTGGGCTTTAAAAGATATCAAACCTCTTCTAGGACGTTTTTCAACTGAGAAAATTAGAAGATGTTTTGAGGCTCTTGCTGATGCTAATATTGCTGCTGTTGGTGGATCATCAGACGGCGGAAGAACCGCCTTTGAGAAGGCTCTTTTAACAATAAGTAGCTAGATTATATTTGCTATATAATATAAGTATGAAGAAAATAAATCTTGGTGTTGTTGGTGCAACCGGTCAAGTTGGTAGGACTGTTTTGCGGATTTTGGAAGAAAGGGATTTTCCAATTGAAAATTTGAGGCTTTTTGCAAGCAGTAAATCTGAAGGTAAAGAGTTGTCTTGTGGAGAAATTTC
>JAISHP010000157.1 GCA_031262545.1 Candidatus Ancillula hodotermitis
CTCTATGAATTTTAGAATGAAGAATAGTTCGAATCATTTTTATCGTGCCCCTTCGGGGATTCGAACCCCGGACACCCTGATTAAGAGTCAGGTGCTCTAACCAACTGAGCTAAAGAGGCATTAAACACTTCAAAAAAAACACTTCAAAGTGTTACAACATTAATATTATATATGAGTTTTAACATTCTAGTCAAATCTCAAATTGATATATAGCTAGTTTTCAATCAGATAATTCACGACCAGAAGAGTCTTGATGCCAGTAATTTCCCTTTTGAGAAGATAATATTAAAATACCTTCAATTATACCCCAAATTAAAAGAGGAAAGAATAGAATCCCACAAGAAATAATCATTAAGGCCAATTGAATAATTGCTTTAAGATATCTTCCAAGATAAAAATTACTAATTCCTAACCATCCCAAAAAAATCGAAAGTAATCCAGCAGTGATCTTAGAATTAGCAAGTTGATTAGTTACTTTGTTTCCAAATTGTTGATAATTTGTATTTGATTGAAAATTTTGTGCCTGCATGCTTGGATTTTGCATGCTTGGATTTTGAACACCAGAATTTTGAAATCCTGCCTGTTGAACATTTACCTGCTGGAAATTAGCTTGTGTACTAGCAGTCGGTGTGTTAGCAGTCGGCTGAGCTATTATATTTTTCATAACAACAGTCCGATTAACCCCTTTATAAACCGAAACATCATCCCCAATTTGAGGTATAAAATTCAAACTATTCCTATCAACATTAATTGAATTCTTATTCTCTAGTTCAATTTGAACTTGATTATTATCTAAACTTACTATTTTTGCCATTATATTTTCAACCAATTCCTTACTATTTTAAACCTGACTCAAACATAGCTTGTAATTGATTCCAATCGCCAGCAAAACCATTTGTTTTGAAAGAGCCAAACACAATAGCAGGTAGACCTTGAGAAGCTTCTGAGGCTGATTTATCAGCTTGTCCTAAGTCCTTAAGCCCTTGCCCACTGGTAATGCAATCATTAACTTTACTTTCATCCAAACCGAGATCTTTATTTATATCAGTATAAAAACTATCTTCAACTTGAGGAATTTCTGGAGCTCCGTGATAAGCCCCAATCCCTTTAGAATAATACTGATCATTAATTTTATTTTGCAAAGCATCCCAAAAATCTTGGAATTTATTTTGACGAGACGCACAATAGGTGTATTCAGCCGCTCTTGTAGAATTAACTGATTTCCCGCCATTAGAAACAGACAAAGAATCCAAAACTCTCGTTTCCAATTTAAATTTATTTTGATCTAAATATTTTGATTTAATTGCCGACCTATTATCATTTATTTGTTTCCAAAGTTTATAACAATATGGACAAAATGGATCAGAGTATTCTCTAAATAATTTTGGAGCTTGTTGATTTCCTTCTAGCATTGCAGGATGCCAAACTGTATCCACTGCAAGTTTAGGCATACTTGCCGCAGCTTGAACAGCTGAATCTTGAGTTGAAATTGAAGAACCTTCTTTATCTTTAGAACTAAACATATAAACAATAGCAACAATAATTAAAGTTATCAAAACAGCACAAATTACACCAACAATAATATACGTTCTCTGACGAGATTTTTTATTTTGATTAAGCAATTCATTCAATCTAGCTTGAGCTTCTAAATTTTTATCCGAATTGGAAACTTTTTTTGCCATACAACTCCTTACTTGTTTATTTACAAACTTGCTAAATATATTATAAGCCCTAAACGTCTAATACTCCAAAAACATAAAACGATTGCCAAAATAACGACAATTGTTCCAATTGTATTCAATACAGCCAACCCAGCAGAAGCAAAAATTGCCACAAGTAAAGGAGCTAAAAGAGAAGTTCCACAAGCAGGACAACCTAAACCGAGTGTGATAACTAAAGCAGAAATTCCAGAGCCAGACATAGATTTAGCATCAGTTTGATTAACAAGTTTTCTAGAAACAACCAACTCTCCAATAGAAATAGCCTGTAAGATTAAAGCTAAAATGAATAACCAACCATAAAAATATCCAAACAATGGAAACAATGCCGATGGCAGGGCTAAAAACATTTTTAAATTTTTATTAAATCCCAACCCCGCTGAAAAAAGAGAAACATTAACTTGGAAATTTTGAAAAAAACCTACGATAAAAGACATAACCACAAGGGTTACACCAAATCCAATCCAAAATCGCAGTTTTTTAACTGAAAATACTAATCCTTGAATAGAATTTTTACTATCGTCCATGAATTTTATAATTTTAATATTGTTCTTCATTTTTTCCTTCCAAGATAAAAGATTATCTCACTGTTTATTCAATTTTATACCAATTTTTCCAATTTTTACCATGGAGTTTTAGTATCATCAGAATCTCCATCGGCCTCCTTTTCCCCTCCCTGTTTTAATTCTTGATTGTTATTATATTCAATCTGACTTTGAACTTCCTGTTTTTGCAATTCATCGATCTTTTTATTACTCGTTGCCTCATCTAATGAATTAACCATTCTTGAAGTATCAACTTTTTTATCTGAAGAAATTTCATTATCACTCTTAACTCCATCCAATTCAAAAGCAGCTTTATTGTAATCATCATATTTATCTTTATCTTTAGCCAAATTATCCTGATTTATCTTATAAAAATCCACACCCATAAACAAACAATTTGCATTAACTTTTTGTTGACGAGTTAAAATTGCCTGAACTAAAATATTTAGTTGCTCCCTAATATCATTAGCCTTATCTTTTTTTCCATCTGTATCATTCGTATATTTTGTATTATGAATTTTTTCAATTCCAGTTGAAAAACTTCTTTCATAAGAAAAACTAGTGTTATTATCAATTTGACAAATTGCCTCGTCATTATCTTGCTTAGCAGCTAAATCTCTAGCAGTTTTATAGTTATCAATAGCATCACCTTGTAAATCTGCCATATAGTAAGAAGAGGCAATATTAAAATAATTCTTCCAATCGTCAAATTTTAACATTTTATCTTCACCATTAAATATTTTAACTGCTTCAGTAAAATTTCCACCTTCATAACTTGAGCGCCCAGTAAAATAATCCATATAATATCTAAAAAATAAAGTAGATCCCATAAAAATAGCCACAGCCACAATAATAGCAAAAACTCCACGAATAATCCTCATAGGCAATTTCAGGAAAAATTTATGAAATCTTTGATATAGTCGCTTTAATATTACTTTTATCATTATTACCTATTTCTTTCGACTTTCTCCATTTGTGAAGTGAAGTAAAAGTTGACTTACCATCTCCCAAAGTATTAAAAATGCAAGAACTTCTGCAAACGGCCAAACAATTAAATTATAAGTTTTTTGATTCTGTAAAACTGGTTCAGAGCTCCAATTTTTAGAATAGATTTTATTACCCACATCTACAATAGACTGAGATGAATTTGATAATTTATAATCAATTTTCATTAAACTTGCGATTTTATTTAAATTATCTTCATTAAGCTTTGAAATTGCATCTTGATTTGTTGTGGGGTCTTGAATATATAAATCTTCCCTAGACTGAACACTATTAGCGGTATTAGGAATATATTCTTTCATTTTAGCACCCTTTTGTGTCCCATATCCTAAAACAGCTCCACCTGACACTAAATCATTCAATTCATTATAATCGCTCAAATCAGTCCCTGAATTATCTTCACCATCACTAATATAAAAAACTATCACTTGATCATTATGATTTTTAGCACGAATATTATCAATAGTTTTTATCATCAAATCTCTAGGAGTTAGTAAATCTGTCCCTTCTGAATAAGCTGATATTTCAGGATTCAAAGTTTTAGCCCAGGTTTTAATTGCTCTAGAATCAGAAGTCAGAGGGACATCTTCTGTAGCTACGGAATCAAAAGATATCGCACTATATTTCCCTGCTGGTAAAATATTTGTTAAATTCACAATATCTTGCTTAGCTATATCTAGACGAGTTGTCCCAATTGTATCACCATCAATTGCTGACATTGATCCAGTCTTATCAACAACAAACAAGTAATCTAAATTTGTTAATGAGTAATTTTCTGTATTGCTAATAATCGTTGGACCAAAAGAAATAATAGCCATTAAAGCGATTGTTAATAGACGTCTAACCCAAACAAATTTATTTGAATCATATTTTTTAGAATCAACAACAATAATCTGACGAATACATAATCCTGCCAAAGGAACTAAAATTATAACCGCTAACCACCAGGGGATTACAGGCTGAAAAGTAAAAACATTAAAAATATCCACTACTGTCTCAACCTCCACATAATTAATATATATCCACCATAAATAATAATTAAAATTATCAAAGGTATACCTGGTTGATCTGAAATTACTGTAATTTCATCTCCACCTAAATCTTTTTGTTGGGCTTTTGAAATATCAGTGACAATAGTATTTACCATTTGAGAATTAGAGCTAGCACTATTCGCATTATTATTTGCTTGTCCAGTTCCTGTCGTAGAATTAATATTGCTGCCTGTATTTGTTTGAGCTGAGGTCGAAGCGGAAGACTGCAAAGCGTAATAAGTTCCTGAATTTTCTTGAATAACTTTTTTCATCTGAACTTCATTCTCTGCTCCAATTTGTGATGCATCTCCAGAATAAATTCCAAAAAGATTAATATTTTTTGTTTTTGCATAACTCGCTGCATCCGACAGAGAAAAAATTGAATTCCCTGATAAAATATTATCAGTTGCAAAAATAATATATCTAGGACGATTTTCATTATTAGCATCAACATCATCGAATTGCATAGCACAACTTGCTAACCCATCCCCAATCAAAGAAGCTGAATCTGTCTTTAAACTCGTCCCTTTTAAGAAGTCATTAATTTTTTCAGCATCACTTGAAGAAACATTATCTAAATTTGTTGACTGTCTAATTGGCTGTAAAATATCAATAGCATTTTGAATTTTATCTTGAACTAAATTATAATCTGAAGTCAAAGGAAAAACAGTCCTAGAGGTTGAATTAAAAATAGACAAAGCTATTCTTTCACTTGTAAAATTGCTAATTATATTTTGATAATTTTGTAATATCTCTCGATCATAAGCTAAAGTTGAACCAGAAACATCTAAGCAAAGAACAATATCTCTTGAAGCCATTTTTGCTGAAGTTTTAGTAATTTTAGCCGGGCGACTTGCTAAAAAGAAAGTTAATAATAAAACAATCACAAAAACTACAGTTGCTATTTTAGTCATGCGTTTATAAACAGATTGGCGTTTCTCCAAGGCAGAAATTGAATGACCCAATTCGGAAGCAACAATATCTAAAGTTACATAGTAATTTCTTTTGGCTTGCGCTTCTCTAGACATTCTTCTAGCAGCACCAGAAAAACGAATTATAATTACTGCAAAAATAAGAGCAACTAAAATCAGCCCCACCAAAACCCAAGGCCAACTAGGCATTAAAAATGATAAATTCACTATGCCCACCTCTTAATTAAACTTCTACCCCATTCAATTGCCTCAAGAGGCGTAGGCGGTTTTGGATTATTTTTTTGATCAAAAAATTCTGCATTATACAAATCACTAACAACTTCTTCTAAAGTTCCAAGTCCAGGAGTAGCAGCAATCTCTGTCAAAGTGAAAGACTTAAGATTATTCCCAGTTTTTTCTGAAGCGTATTGGCGTAAAACTTTTGACACTTCGTAATATGCATCCTCATCGCCTAATTCCTTATTTTTATATTTCTCTTCAATATCATCTAGAACCTTCATGAATAAATCACGTAATTTTTGACGATTAGGGGCCTGATCTCGTTTTTTCTTCAATAAACGTTCACGAGTTTGACTAACTAAATTGAATATAACCCAAGTAGCAATCCCTAAAGCAATAATCGCGCCAATAATTGAAATTAATAATATCCAAATACTGTGCGGACGAGGTGCTATAAAACCTTCAGGTGCATCTATCGCTAAAAAAGTTGAAAATAGTCTATCGGAGGTGAGCAACTTCTCTCCTTTGTAAAATTTTATTTAATTTAGCAACGAAATCTTTAGTTCCTGCTACCCCGATTAGTGGGATGCCTTGTTGTTTAAAGAAAGACCTAATTGATTTTCTCTGTCTTGACATCTCTTTATCAACACTTTTAGCGATATCTTTACTACGATAATATGCAGGAATAAAATTTTGATTATTTATATCAATAGTTTTACCTTTAATATTTGGTAGCTTTGTATCAAATGGATTTACACTCCTCAAACCAACTGCAAATAAGTCATGTCGCTCTTTTAATCGCCTAACTAAAGCAAATTTTGATTCTTTATCATCGTAAAAATTTGTTTCATCAAAAATCAAAACCAAAAAAGTTCGTTTTTTAAAAAAAGTAGAGGCATAGGTTAAGACCCTTTTAAAAGCTGGTTTTGGTGAAGTAGGGTTAGCTAATTTATTAATTTTTTCAATAACAGTTCTAACTTCCCCATAGCCTAACCTAGGGCGCTCGTTCAAAATTTGCTCCGAATCACCAGCAATCATTCCGATCGCATCCAATCTGTGAGATCCTAAATATCCAAAAGTCTCACAAATAAATTCTAAAACATCAATTTTTCGCTCTCCCGAGGCAGATCTGGTTAAAAGAACATTACCCGAATCAATCAACATACACATATTAGTATTAGCATCAGCACGATAGCGTTTAATTACTGGCTTGCCATTCTTTGCACTTGATTTCCAATCTATATCTCTTGGATTATCACCTGGCTCATAAGAGCGAAAATCTTCAAAATCATGCCCAGCACCTTTAAAAATAGATGGATGAACACCATCAATTATTCCGACAGTTTTTTTAGCAATCGGTAATCTAAAATGCCCAACTCTAGACTTAATGAAATTATGAAAATCATCAAGAGAGTTTGTTGAATCAAAAGACATATTTACGGAACAGGAACAACCTGAAATACTTGATCTATAATACTCTCAACCGCAACATCATCTGCCATCGCATCAAATGTTCTAACTATACGGTGACGCAAAATAGGATAAGCCATCTCCTTGATGTCTTCAGGGATAATATAAGCTCTTCCATTTAATAAAGCTAAAGCCTGACAAGATTGAATAAATGCTATAGAAGCACGAGGCGAAGCCCCAACTCTAACTAGCTTATTTAAACCAACTAGTGGATTAGGTCCGCCACCTCGAGTAGTATTCACTAATGACACAATGTAATGTTTAATTGCTGGGGAAACAAAAACTCTTTTAGCCTGCTGTTGCAAAAATTTAACATCTTCTAATGTTACTGGCATATCAACAATCGGCTTATCCATTTTTCCCGAAACTAGATTATCCAAAACTTGAACTTCTTGTTCTGGAGTTGGGTAAGTAATAATTTCTTTTAATAAGAATCTATCCATTTGTGCTTCTGGAAGAACATAAGTTCCTTCTTCTTCAATCGGATTTTGAGTAGCTAAAACCATAAAAGGATTAGGTAAAGAATATGTTTGATCACCAATTGTTGTTTGCCTCTCCTGCATAGCTTCAAGCATAGCAGACTGAGTTTTAGCAGAAGAACGGTTTATTTCATCAAGAGATCGGAAGAGCACACGTCTGA
>JAISHP010000105.1 GCA_031262545.1 Candidatus Ancillula hodotermitis
AAATTATAAGGCTTTTGTTTGTTTATTCTTAGTTTTGATGTATCATATAATAAAAATTATGTGATATAGTATTAAGGATATATTGAGTTTTTATAGAGGAAAGGAAAAGGTATGTCTGATAAAATATTTTCATTGTCAAAAAAGATAGGTGTTTTTTTATCTTCAATGGCAATGGTTTTAACTGTAGCGCTTGTTAGTGTTACTTTCGGAGGAAGTGGTAATAAGGCAAATGCGGCTTCTTCAACATATAATGGTGATCTATTTTTAGGTGTTTTCCAAAATGGGGACAATGATGAAAGTGATTACCTTTACACTTCAACAGATGGCGTGAATTTTGAGCAAATTGCTACAGCCTATAAAGATAAACATCCAAATGTTAAAGATCAGAATGTTTATTCTACTAAAGGTGGAACACATATGACTCAAACATCACCATCAATTATGTATTACAATGGATATTTTTGGATGATTTCAAGTTGGCTTTGGAGTCCAGATCGTAGTAAATTTTGGCCTATGATTGCTGTTTCTAAAGATTGTAAAACTTGGTCTTGGCCAGAGGGGCAACTATTTAATGGTTCTAGTAAATCTTACGGCGGAATTTCTTTAGATCAAAAACCAAGTATTCCTAATTATCTAGGAACAAGTTCTTCAAATTTTGATACTGTTGCACCAGAGTGGTTTTTAGATTCTAATGGAACACCATATATTGTATTTTCTGCAGGAAGATATGGCGAATTCCACGGAAAAGCAGAAGATGATCAAATGCAACCTTACTACGTAAAAGTTAATAAACTTTCAGTCACAGGATCTGTTCATGGATCTTCTTTTACTCAAGTAAACTTTAAGGCAAGTAAAGCATATAAGATTACATCTGTGGGTACTGAAGATAGGATTGATGGATCGATTTACAAAGAAGGAAAATACTACTATCTAGTTATTAAACGCCATGGTCTATATAACGAGATCTGGCGTAATACTAGTATGGCAAAATCAGGGTGGAAACGTGTTGATAATAATATCACCACTGGTTTCGAAGCACCTGTTATCCAAAAAATGAATGGAACTTACTATTTGTATTCTGACAGAATTTCAACTTATATGCATGGTGTTGAGCCTGGAACTAATGGAACATTTGTATTTTCTTCAAATAAAATTAATGGTAAATACACTAATCTAGGGAGAATTCAGGCTAGAAATAAATCCGGTAAATTATTTAATCCTCGTCAAGGCTCGGTTATGAAAGTTACTGACCCAACAGCTCGAGCTAGAGTTCTTGCTTTGCGAGCAAAAGCAGGCTATCCTTCAATTGTTTTTCCTGATGTTGCTGGTTGGGATGGTGCAAATGCTGATATAGCTTGGCTATCTAAATCTGGAGTTACAACTGGTATTCCAACTAAGTATGGTGCAATTTATAATCCAAAAGGTACAGTTAGTCGCTTGGCTATGGTTCTTTTCTTGTATCGTCTAGCAGGTCAACCTACAGTAAGTTCTACAGATATGGCTGCTTTGAAAAAGTTAAAAGATGTAAGTAAATTGGGTAAAGATGATCAAACAGCAATTGCTTGGGCGTTAAGTAAAGGTATTACCAATGGAAATAAAGGTAAATTCTTAGGTAGTAATACTTGTTCTCGCGTTGCTATGGCATTATTTATGTATAGAATGGCTGGTCAGCCAAAATATTCTTCTAGTCATCATTTTAGTGATATCAAGGGATTTTCTAGTGATTACAAAAAGGCAATTGAGTGGATGTATAAGACTGGTGTAACAACAGGGATTGATGCAAAGCATAAATTATATGCACCTTCTAATCCTTGTTCACGTGCTCAAATGGCGTCTTTCTTGCATAGATATTCTAAAATCAAATAATTTCAGTTTATCTAAATAGTAATTAAAATACCACCCAATTTTGGGTGGTATTTTTTTTTGATTGTATAATATTTATATGAATCCATTTCCTGCTCGTATTGAGGTAAATCTTGAAGCTATTACAAGAAATACTGAAATAGTTTGCCAGATTGTGAATCAACAGTCAAAAGTTGAAGTGATGGGGATTGTAAAAGCAGATGCTTATGGACATGGATTAATTAAGTCAGCGAAGGCGATTATTCAAGGTGGAGCAACTTGGTTAGGTGTTGCTAAAATTTCTGAGGCTTTAAAATTGCGTCGAGAATTAGATGAGGAAGGTTTGCACCCTCGTATTTTAACTTGGATCTACACTCCGGATGCCGATTTGAGGCATGCAATTCTTTCTGATTTAACATTATCAATTTCTGCAAATTGGGCTCTAGATTTGATAATAAAAGCCGTTAAAACTCTACATAAGGAAGGACTTGAGATTATCCCTAAAATTCATATTAAAGTAGATACTGGGTTTGGAAGAAATGGATTTGGGATTCCAAGTGAGCAATATTCAGAAGCGTTAAAATCTATTGCAAAATGTGAGCAAGATAAAATTTTGAAGTGTGATGGTATTTGGAGTCATTTAGCAAGAGCTGATGAGCCAAATAATCAAGAAGCTAAAGAAGTTACGAAAAAGCAAAAAGAAGTATTTGATACGGCTATAAATATTGCAAAAGAATACAATTTAGATCCGTATTATAAGCATATTTCAGCTTCAGCGGGGATTTTAGGATATCCGGATATGTATTATAATCTTGTTCGCCCTGGAATTATTCTTTATGGCCTTTCTCCAAATCCTGATGAAATTCATGAAAAAGATCTTTTAGATAATCTAGGTTTACATATCACTATGAAATTAGAAGGTCAATTGACTTCGGTTAAAGACATGCTTAAAGGTTCTGGAATTTCATATGGACATATTTATCATACAAAATCTGATACCAAAATTGGGATTGTTCCTCTTGGGTATGCTGATGGTGTAATGAGGGCTTGTTCAGGTTCTGATGAAAAACCTGGTGCACAAGTTGCTGTTTTTGAAAAAACAGAAGATGATAAAAACAGGAGTATAAATATTTGTAATATTGCTGGAAAAGTTTGTATGGATCAATTTATGATTGATTTGGGGGCAGAAAGTAAAGCTCAACCTGGAGATTGGGTTACACTTTTTGATGATGATGTCAATTCTGGACTTCCGTTAGTTGATGATTGGGCAAAATCAGCAGGAACAATAAATTATGAAATATTGACAAAATTGAGTCCAGAAATCCCCAGAATATACAATTAATAAATACAATTAGAAAAAATGAGGTGTAAAAAAAATGGTTGATGTTGAAACAGCTTTGCCAAAAGAAATTAAAGAAAATTATGCGGAATTGCATATTCATTTAGAAGGCGCACTTGAACCTGAATTGATGGTTAAATTTGCAAAGAGAAATGGTGTTAAGCTTGATACTTATGATGTCGAAAAAATAAGAGCGAAATATAATTTTAGCAATTTACAAGAGTTCGTAGATATAATTTGTGCTGGTAGCGAAACGTTTATGGAAAGCGAGGACTACTTTGAGGTTTGCGAGGCGTATTTTAAAAGATTACAACAAACTGATTGCAATCAAGTTGAGGCGTTTTTTTGTAATAAAACTCAGGCTCCTGAAGGACAAAATTTTTCAATTCCTTTTGAGGGAGTTGCGAGATCATTCAAAAATTCAGAGCAAAACTATGGAATTAAATCTAAACTGATTTATGCTTTTGAGAGACATCTAGGGGTTGAGGCTGCAAATAAATGTTTTGATCAGATGATGGAATACATTGCTAATGCACCAGCCGATGAACAAGATTTAATTATTGGTGTTGGGTTAGTCTCTTCAGAGAAACCTTTTCCTCCTGCGCCGTATGCCGGTGTTTACGAGAGAGCAAGACAAGCTGGGTTCAATCTTACAGCACATGCTGGAGAAGAGGGGGGTCCTGATTATATTTGGTCTGCTCTTGACGATCTTGGAGTTTCAAGAATTGATCATGGCGTTCG
>JAISHP010000138.1 GCA_031262545.1 Candidatus Ancillula hodotermitis
CCTCTTCTAGTTGAATAAAGAGCTGTTCCTAAAATCAAACCTATTAATCCGCCAATCACCACAGTCATAAAAACCATATAAAGAGTCTCTTGAATAGAAGTGATCAAAAGCGGTTGGAGTAAATCCCAGCTAATTTTCATTATAGCCCCCTTCTTTATCTTCAAGCTTTCCACTCTCTAAAGCGTGCATTGTTTGAACAAATTTTTTCGTAGTTGGATGTTGAGGATTATTAAAAACTTGATCTGTTTCGCCAATTTCAACAATCTTACCTGAATCCATGACTGCAATCCTATCGCAAATTATCCTAGCAACAGACATAGTGTGAGTGATTAAAACAATTGTAATTCCGAATTTTTTATTAACCTTTTTTAACAATCTTAAAACATCCAAAGTTGTTTCAGGATCTAAAGCAGAGGTAGCTTCATCAGCCAAAAGTATTTTCGGATTAGTTGCTAAAGCCCTGGCAATCCCAACTCGCTGTTTCTGACCGCCAGAAAGTTTACCTGGGAAAGTCCTTGCTCTATCTTTAAGTCCGACAAAATCTAATAATTCAAGTGCTTTTTTTTGACGGTTTTCTTTGGTTTCGCCAGCTATTTTTAATGGAAATTCAACATTTTTTAACACATTTTTCGCACCAAAAAGATTGAATTGTTGAAAAACCATACCGATTTCTGAACGCAATTTTTTCAAATCCTTTTCGCTCAAATTACCAACTTGATGTCCATCTACCTCTAAAATTCCAGAAGTAGTTTTTTCAAGTTGATTAATCAACCGAACTAAAGTTGACTTTCCTGCACCAGAATGCCCGATTACACCAAAAACTTCACCTTCCTCAATATCAAAAGTCGCATCTACAACCGCTGAATTAATTTCGTTTTTATGAAAATGATGTTTAGTTATAAAGGTTTTACTTACATTTTTAAAACTAATTAGTGCCATTCTTATAAACATCCTCTTGCTGAGTTAATATTTCTCCAAGTTGCTCAGGATCGTAATCTTTTCCAACCAACTCAACTTTGTCTGCTCCACCAGCGTCTTCAACTAGTGCATTTTGGATTTCTTCAGAATTAGTGAATAAATCAACCAATTTCTTAAGAACTGCATTATCTTTATTAGCTTTAGTTGTCACCCAAACATTAACATAAGGTTTTACAGCCTCAGACTCAGCATTCTCACGATATAAAACATTATTTAAATCTTTATCTGAAAGATATTTAGCAAAATCATCATTAGCCACAACAGCCTTTACTTGTTTATCTTTAATCAAAGTTGGAACCTGAGCTGCATCAACTGCATCAACTGTAACTTTAGAATTTGCCGTATCTATATCAGCAGGAGTTAATATAGCCTTAGAAGGATCAACAAATTTAATTAAGCCAGCAGCCTCCAAAACTTTCAACGCTCTAGATTGGTTTGTCCCATCGTTAGGAATCGCAATTTGGTCACCTTGTTGCAAATCGTCTAACTTAGTAATATTTTTCGCTGTATCACCATATAAACAAATAGGACTAACTACAGTTGCCCCAATTGGGGTTAAATCTTTTCCAGAATCAACATTATATTTAGCTAAAAATAAAATATGTTGAAATTCGTTTATATCAATCTGCCCCTCATCTAAGGCTGGATTTGGTGTCATATAATCTGTAAAATCAATTATATCAACATAAATTCCGGCATTTTGTGCAATTGATTTAAATTTAATCCATTGAGGACGAGAAGATCCAACAACACCAATCTTGACTGGATGTGAAGAAGAACCCAACTCACCAGAATTTGCTTTTCCACAACTTGTTAAAGCACCCAAAGAAAACATCATTACCATAACCAACATTAATGAAAATAGAATATTTACAATTTTACTTGTTGAATTTTTGATCGAATTTCTGATCTGAAAACAACCCTCATTTATATTTGCTATAGTATTTTTTATCATATTTATATTATACCGGAAACGTCCAGTATTTACTAACCTACTAAATTAGTGAGTTAGTGAGAAATTATTTTATTTTTACGATTTCCTAAAAAACTTAACGGCATCTTCTAGAGCTTCAAAAAATTTATCCAAATCACTAAAGTCAGTATAGATTCCACAAGAAACACGGGTTGAAGAAGGTATACCAAAATTACGGTGAACTAGTTGTGCACAATGATGTCCAACTCTAACAGCAACTTTCTTGACATCTAAAACCTGACCTAAATCATGTGGGTGAATTCCTTGAATAGAAAAAGAGGCTAAAGCTAACTGATTAGAATTATTATTTTCACTTTGATTAAATAAACCAACTGTCTGAATTCCAAAATTTTCTTTTCGGTCATTCAGTCCTTGCCAAAGATACTTAGACAATTCTTGTTCGTGCGAAATAATATTTTGATATCCGATTTTATTGACAAAATCAACAGCAGCTCCGAATCCAGCAATTCCTGCCATATTAGGAGTTCCAGGCTCAAAGCGAGATGGTGCTGGCTGAAAAGAAGAGCCACTTTCTTCAACAAGCTCAACAATCCCACCACCTGTGAATACTGGTTCAAATTGCCTTAAGACATCTATTTTAGCACTAATTCCCCCAACCCCATTTGGACCATATATTTTGTGAGCCGAATAGCAAGCAAAATCAAAAATTGTTTGGCTCAAATTAACTGGGATGTGCGGCGCTGACTGACAACAATCCAAAACGGTTAAGGGTAAATCTCGCCCAAGATTACTACATTTACTTGTTACAAGTTTGCCAAACGTAGATAAATCTGTAATTTTCCCAGTCACATTTGAACTATGTGTAATAGAAATAGCCAGAGTATCACTATCTAAAAGTTCTGAAATTTGTTCTAATTTTATTGCCCCATCTTGATTCAAACCTAAATATTTTAATTCAGCTTCAATCCCCATACTCTTGGCAGTCTGAACAATCTGTTGAAAAGGAATAATATTTGAGTGATGCTCGGCAAGTGAAAGAATTATGTTAAATTTCTTTGTTTTCCTAGAATAGACTAATTGTTGAAGCATTCTAGCAACTAAATTTAGTGATTCTGTGGCTCCAGAAGTGAAAACAGTTGTATAATCTCGCAATATTTCATTATCATTTCCACAAATAAACTTCGTTACTTTTCCTCTAACATCTTCAAGCAGCAAAGAAGCCTCTACAGCCAATGTATAAGAACCTCTTCCACTTGACGCTGTTTGACTAGAATAAAACTTATTTGTTGCATCAATCACAACTTGTGGCTTTTGCGCAGTTGCCGCAGTATCCAAATAAGTCAGATCCGGTTGATTCTTAAACATTGGAAACTCACCACGAATCATATCTTTTTGCACATTAATATTATACATATTACTCTCGTTTGAAAATTGTTTTCCTTTTGTCAATAAAAAAAACAAACCCCGGTTTCCCGGGGCTTGCTTATGTTTTAAGATTTTATTTTAAGAATTATTTGAGATGAAATTCAAAGTTTGAAGAAAAAGAGAGTGCATCCTGATGCTTAGTTCCCCTCCCTTGGAGGGGTGCCCGCAGGGCGGGGTGGTTACGCTACACTTTTCAAAAACGAAGAAGTTCGCTCAAATAAACTTAAAATCATTCATCAACTACTTCAGCTTCTTCAGCTTCATCTGCCTTCGGCTCAGAAGAATCAGCCCCTTCAGCTCCAGCTGCTTTATTTGCTTCTTCAGTCTTATAAAGAGCCTCACCAATCTTTTGTGCTGACTTCAAAAGTTTTTCTTGCGCAGCTTTAATATCATCAGTCTTAGAATCTTTATCTTCAACTAACTTCTTCAAAGCATCGACATCAGCTTGAACTTCTTCTACAACTCCAGCCTCAAGTTTATCTTTGTTGTCATCAATTGTTTTTTGAGTTTGATAAACAAAAGCTTCTGCCATATTACGAACTTCAGCCTCTTCTTTACGCTTTTTATCTTCATCAGCGTGAGCTTCAGCATCCTTCACCATTTGATCAATATCTTCTTTAGAAAGTCCTGATCCACCAGTAA
Source organism: Candidatus Ancillula hodotermitis (assembly GCA_031262545.1). Classification (GTDB taxonomy): domain Bacteria; phylum Actinomycetota; class Actinomycetes; order Actinomycetales; family Bifidobacteriaceae; genus Ancillula; species Ancillula hodotermitis. The sequence goes on from JAISHP010000138.1 coordinate 3,980, forward strand.
TTTGAATTGATTGCTCTTTCCCTGTTCCTTTGTCTTTAGCAGAAACATGGATAACACCGTTAGCATCAATATCAAATGTAACCTCAATTTGTGGGATTCCACGAGGAGCAGGAGCAATTCCTGAAAGTTCAAAAGTTCCAAGCATCTTGTTGTCTCTAGCGAATTCACGCTCACCTTGGTAAACTTGAATTAACACACCTGGTTGATTATCTTCCGCTGTTGAAAAAGTTTCAGAACGCTTTGTTGGAATAGCAGTGTTACGATCAATTAATTTTGTCATGACTCCACCCTTTGTTTCGATTCCAAGTGAAAGTGGTGTAACATCAATCAACAAAACATCTTTTCTGTCTCCTTGAAGAACACCAGCCTGAATTGCAGCACCTACAGCTACAACCTCATCAGGGTTAACACCTTTATTTGGTTCTTTTCCACCGGTCAATTCTTTTACAACCTCAGTAACTTGTGGCATACGAGTTGATCCACCAACTAAAACAACATGAGAAATATCATTTACTGAAATTCCTGCATCTTTAATTACGTTGTGGAAAGGTTGTTTTGTTCTCTCTAACAAGTCCTTTGTCAAATCCTCAAAATGGGCACGTGTTAATTTCTCATCCAAGTGAACAGGAGTTCCATCTGCAGACATTGAAATATATTGCATTGAAATACTTGTTTCATTTGAAGAAGAAAGTTCTTTCTTTGCTTGTTCAGCAGCATCTTTCAATCTTTGAAGTGCAACTTTATCTTTAGAAAGATCAACACCATCTTTAGATTTTACTTGCTCAACTAACCAATCAACAATACGTTGATCCCAGTCATCTCCACCTAAATGGTTATCACCATTAGTTGCCATAACTTGAATAGATGTGAACCCATCATCATCTTTACCAACTTCTAGCAAAGACACATCGAAAGTTCCACCACCAAGGTCAAATACTAAAATAGTTTCATCTTCTTTACCTTTATCTAAACCATAAGCTAGAGCTGCAGCAGTTGGTTCGTTAATAATACGAAGCACATTTAAACCTGCAATTTTACCAGCATCTATAGTAGCTTGACGTTGAGCATCATTGAAGTAAGCTGGAACTGTAATAACAGCATCAGTAACCTTATCTCCTAAATAACTTTCAGCATCAGCCTTTAATTTCATCAAAGTTCTAGCTGAAATCTCCTCTGCTGTATATTGTTTACCATCAATGTCGGCTGTTTTCCAACCTGCTTCTCCAATATGTCTTTTTACAGATGAAATCGTTCTGTCAACATTAGTTACAGCTTGACGTTTTGCAACTTGTCCAACTAAAACTTCAC
>JAISHP010000146.1 GCA_031262545.1 Candidatus Ancillula hodotermitis
ATCTACAACAGAAAAAACAACAATTAAAGTAACATGTTCTCTGAAAGGATCAATGTAAGTTGATTCTAAATCAGGAATTAACTTCATATCAGATTCATTAATTGCTTGAAAACCTTTAATTGAAGAACCATCAAATGCCATTCCATCTGTAAAAGCTGTATCTAAGAATTCGCTTACAGGAATTACGAAATGTTGTTGAACACCTGGTAGATCGCAAAAACGAACATCAACGAATTCAACTTCGTTTTCTTCAATCACTTTTTTAATATCTGCTTCTGTTGTAGCCATATTATTTTTTCTCCTTTATTTTTCTTTTAAATATTATACATTCACCACAAATAAAGAATTGTTAAGAAATTGTAACACAACCTTTCCAAAAGTTTTCTTATCCAAATGAAGTTTTAATGCATTCGTATCCCGAGCGATTCTTCCTCATCAATTTCATATTCACGCTTCAATGCCTTAATTCCATCATAATCTTGTGGTTTTGAATTTTTATAATAATCTCTAAGTCCCTCTTTTAAACCCTTTATAACTACCTGTCTTTTTCCTTCGTTAGAATCTTTGATTATCGCATTGCAAATCCTGGCGACATGATCCACTCGAGGTGATTTGTTATCATAAAATCTACCGACATTCAAATTACGATAAGTTTCTATATATATCAAAGCAGAATGCCGATTCATTCCGCATTCATTTACACATTGTTCAATTGCTGAATCAATATTCATTCGCTCGTAAATTGATGCCTTTGCCCACTTAATTGCGCAGTCACATTGACCGTCTGTAATGTGATGCTTAGGATGTTTCTTTGGCTCCGGAAGTGTTGAAGTTGTAATATTTTCTGATCTCAGAAATTCCAAATATCGTTTACTTGCATTCGAGAAAGCTGCATTCCCATTAAGTTCCCAACCCTGATACTTATAGTAATTTTTTGCCATCGCAAAAGCACTCTCAAATTCATAATAGTCTTTTATGTAAAAAGCACTTTTCTCTATTCCAGTAACTTCCGAATATTTCTCAAGCCAAGAAATGTAATTTACTATGGTTGAATCAGCGTAAACTTTCCCATTTCTGCCTTTTTTAAGAAACTCTTTATACTCCATTTTTTGGCTTTGATATATTACCTCATCTCCGCTAACTGTTCCAGGAAGATTAAATGTTTGATCTTCGCTGTGTCTTTCTGATTCACTTTCGTCATCAGAAAAATGCACCGGTTTAGTTTCTATCGGACTACTAGGGATATCATCAGTATTTCCATTCTCCGAACTTGTCAACAGTTTCTTTATCAACTCATTATTTTCCTTAACTTCGGCTATCAGCTCTTCAATTTTGTTTAAATCTTCAGAACTAAATTTAACTTTACATTTCATTTTGCACCCTTTTTTTCGCGTGTTTCTCCCAATGTCGTGCAGATAGTATGCACGATCCTTTATTGATTGACTATAACACCTCTGCTTTTGTTTACCCATTACTTTATCCTTTCTCTAGGGTAAACTGTTCAATATTTTGTCTGCACCGCCAAATCTCTAAATTGCTCGGGGGGGGGGTAAAGTCTCGCTTTTGTTCAAATTCCCATTTTCAGGACAGTAATAACCCTTAAGGCAACCTTTTATATTTCCTGAAACCCTAAACATGATAATATCATAAACCATATCTTAGTTGAAAAACTCCCAAAATTAACAAATTACTAAAGGCAAAGATGAAGCTAAAATAATGATTCTTTTTAATTTAAAATAATGAATAATCTTTTTATAGATAATGAATAAATAATTTACAAGATTCCTTTTATATCGGTGATAAAATGATAAAAATTGTGTATTGTGAATTAATATAATAATGAATAATCTTTTTATCAAAATTAAATAATTATGTTACAATGTGCTTATGAATTTTACTGTTCCAATGCCTAAATTTGATGATAAATTGGTTGAAATCATTATTGAGCTTGAAGCTTATCGAAATCGACCGTTAATCGGGACAACTGAACCTTGGTTGTTCTTAGAGTTGAAAAATATCTTTCATATCGTTGAGGCAATAGCATCAGCCCGAATTGAGGGAAACCATACGACTATTGTTGATTTTGTCTCAAATCAATCTAAACTTCAAAATCAACCAAAAAATCAATCTTCAAACAGTTCAGAAAGTATTTCTGAAATTATCAACATCTTGAAAACTCTTAGTTTTATAGACAATAATATTCAATACCCAATCGATAAGCAGTTCATCCTTGAGATGCAAAGGCATATTGTCAGAGATCTTCACGATGAAGGCGATTCTCAGGGCGGAGGATCTTTTCGAAATATACCTATCTCAATATCTGGATCAAAACACCAACCTCCTCAACCAGCTGACATCAACAATTATATTCTGTCGCTAACAAAAATGATTAACACGATGAATGATAGAAGAACAGATTTGCTAAAGGTTGCTCTTGTTCATCATCGCTTTGTTTGGATTCACCCTTTTAGAAACAGAAATGGAAGAACTGTTAGAATTTTAACTTATGCGATGCTCTGCAAGTTAGGTTTAATAACTCCAGGGAATCTGCGCTTATATAATCCAGCATCGGTTTTAGCTTCAAATCGTGAAAAATACTACGAAATGCTCGAAAATGCTGATGACCTTTCCGACGAACACTTACTCGACTGGTGTCGCTATTTTTTAGGTGGACTACTCCAGGAGATAAAAAGTTCCGAGAATCTCTCTAACTACAACTTTATTTTAAATGAAATATTATTACCGTCAATTAAAAACGCAAAATTTGCGGGGTTATTAACTCAAAGAGAATATGAGGCTTTAATAATTACTTCACAAAAATCATCTACTAAAGCAAAAGATTTAGAACCTGTTTTCAAGAAGAAAGTCACACCAAATACGATAACAGTGTTTATCAAATCTTTAAAACAGAAAAATCTTGTAACTCCATTCAAAGAGGGCGGACGAGAATATCACCTTTCTCTTTCCAACAATGTCTTAACTCCTCAAATAATGAATATGCTGAACAAACATGGTTTCTTACCTAAAAATATATAACTAGTATATGTAAAAGTTTTATATATTTATTTTATGAATTAATAACTAGTACAACCAGAAATTAGGCTTGATATAATCAAGAAATAATTTTAGTTAGTTTGAAGAATTGAAGTGAGCGGTGCTGAGCGTATCACTCTCGCCAAAAATCTTTTCCTTCTGCAAAAGCAGGCGGGATTTTTAGCTCGATATAGAGGCAGAAAAATCATGCCTCAACTCCATTTTTAAATTTTCTGCATATTGTTATTTGAAAGGAAATTAGGCTTGATGTAATCAAGAAATAATTTTAGTTAGTTTGAAGAATTGAAGTGAGCGGTGCTGAACTTAAGTTCAGCCCCGAACGAAAACTTCAAAATAACAAAATTAGGCTTGATTACGGAGAGTTTTAACCCAAGATTCAACATGCTCCGGGTTTCTAGGAAAATCTTTAGTCAAATATTCGGCACCATCTTCAGTAATCAAAATATCATCTTCGATTCTAACACCAATTCCTCTATAGTCTTTAGGAACAAACAAATCATCACTCTTGAAATAAAGTCCAGGCTCAATTGTGAAAATCATTCCTGGTTTAAGCTCACCTTCCATATACATACTAGCTCTAGCAGCAGCACAATCGTGAACATCAATACCCAAATGATGACTTGTGCCGTGACACATCCAACGTCTATATTGCATTCCTTTTTCTGAAAGGGCTTCTTCGACTGAAACTTTCAAAATCCCCATTTCTTTTAATTTTTCAGCTAGAACTTCCATCGCTGCGTCATGAACATCTTTAAATTTATTACCAGGTACAGCCTTTTTAAAACCAGCATTAGCTGCCTCTAAAACTGCCGTATAAACTTGACGTTGCCAAAAAGTAAACTCTCCGTTAATAGGTAAAGTTCTAGTAACATCAGCAGTGTAAAGCGAATCAACTTCTACCCCAGCATCCAACAAAAGTAGATCTCCAGATTTCACAACCCCATTATTTCGAATCCAGTGCAAAGTTGTGGCATGATCACCTGATGCGGCAATAGTTTCATATCCAACGCAATTTCCATATTCAATCGCTGCAGCATTAAAATTACCCTCAACAATTCTTTCACCCCTTGGTTTATCAATTGTATCATTTAATTTTGAAATAACACGATCAAACCCAACTTTAGTTGCTTTAATCGCCAAGCGCATTTGCTCAACTTCCCAAGCATCTTTAATTAAACGCTGCTCAGAAGCAACTTCTTCTAATTTTTGATCAGAATCTTCTTCGCGAAGATAGCGAGTTTTCCCGCCAACTGGCAAATACTTCTTCAAATCATTTTTTAATTCTGAAAGTGGTTTAGTTGAAATACCTGTTTGTTCTTGAAAATTAGCTAATTCAGGACGTGCCCCAATCCAAAATTCTCCATGAATTGGATCTTCATAAAACTCTGAAGTTGTCCGACCTTTTGGTTCAGGAACATAAAGAGTAACTACATGACTCCATTTCTTCTCTTCCTTAACTTCAATTTTTATAGGCTCAAAAACCAAGACTGCTCCAGGTTCGTAATCCATCCCCATGCAAGTGTAATATGTAAATGCTGAATATGGACGAAAACGATAGTTACAATCATTATTCCTAACTTTATAGTCCCCAGCTTCAATAATCAAACGATCTTTTGGAAATTGATCTGAAAGATATTGCTGTCTAAATTGAGCAAACTGTGAATGAGGTGCCACATCAAGCGGTGTATTTGTTTTTTTATCCCACCCTTCTGTCATAAACTTCTTAAATCCAGGATTCTCAACTTTCCTCAAACGATTTGAACCACGATCTTCTTTTTGCTTCAATGCAACCATTTTAACTCCTTACCTTACACTCTATTTTGTTACAACTTTTTATCTAACTCTTCAATTTAACTTTATTTTCTAACTTTTTATCTAACCTTTTATCTAAGTTCAACAGTTAAATTATTAGCAACCTGCTTTGCTATATCAACTGCTAATTCAGTATCTGTAAAATCTGGTTTCCCATATTTATCTAAATTAATAATAGCAGGATTATATCTAGTCAAAGCTACAGCCACTCTTCTTTCTCCTTCAACCTTTGGCTTTGCAAAAATCCGAACAGATGTTTTAATATCCAATTTATGAGAATTTAAAAGTGCATCAGCTACTCCTGTCACAACTGGAACACCATTTCCTCTGGCGATTACTGCAGCTGAAGCTGAAGGTCCAAGAAATGTAGGCTGAATTATAGGTATTCCCAGCATAGCCATAGCATGTAGCGAAAATTCAGACCGATCTTGTGAAATCATGGTTACCATTCCTGTATCATGTGGCCTAGGGCTAACTTCTGAAAAAATCACCTTTTCTTCACCCGTTCTATTATGTGTGATAAATAACTCTACTCCAAAAATTCCCCACCCAGTCTCAACTTCACTCACTAAAGCTGAAGTAACTTTATCAGCAATTTGCTGAGCTTCTGCTAACGCTTTATCAGAAATTGATGCTTTTTGCCAAGACTCACGATAATCACCATCAACTTGATGGTGTCCAATTGGTTCAAGAAAAATTACTCCGTTTGATTTATCCGGACGACGATAACGCAAAGTCAATAATGTTATTTCATAATCAAAATCAACAAAGCCTTCGACTATCACGCGCTTTATTTCGCCTTCGTGACCTCCTCTAGCTCCTTCTTGAGCAAAATTCCAAGCGTCCTCCAAATCTTTTTCGTATTTTACAACAGACTGACCTTTACCTGAACTTGACTGAACAGGCTTAATCACAACAGGAAATCCTAATTTTTCAACAGCTCTTCGCACATCTTCCAAGGAATCAGCGAATTTATATGGTGATGTATTAATTTTTAAATCTTCAGCGGCTAATTTACGAATCCCTTCTCTATCCATTGTTAAATGGACAGCTTTAGCACTTGGAACAATTTGAATTGGCTTCCCACAATCTCCAGTCATTCCACTTTTTTCAACATCAACTAAAACATTTGTGGCAATTGCCTCAATTTCAGGAACAACTAAATCAGGCTTAACTTCCTCAATTAAAAAACGCAATTGATCTGGATCTGTCATATCTAAAACCCTAGCTTCATTAGCAATTTGCTGAGCTGGTGCCCCTTCGTAACGATCTGCCGCAACGACATAAACACCGAATCTCATCAATTCAATTGCAACTTCTTTACCAAGCTCTCCAGAGCCCAGTAATAACGCTTTTCTCCCAAACTGTTTCACATTAATATTATACAATCATTGACAGTTCAAAAAATTAAATATTGACTTTAAAAATTAACTTGTTGCGTATTAGAATAAAGAGCAATAGATACAGCTGTTGCAACATTTAGCGACTCAACACAAGTATCAATTTTTGCCAAAACATCACATGTTTCACGAGTCAATTTTGACATCCCCTTCCCTTCATTTCCAGCAACATAGGCAATTTTATCATTTTGAGCCTGTTTAGACTCTAAAGGTAATTCAGCTTCCCCTGCAAGACCAACAACAAAATAACCAGCTTTTTTAAGTTTCTCTAAAGCTCTGTTTACATTAACAACTTTACAAACTTTAGTCTTAGCTAGATTGCCTGCTGAAACCTTCCAGACTGTTGCATTCACCTCAACTGATCGATTTTCAGGAATAATAATATTAGCCTCAAAAGCAGCAGCTGAACGTGCGACAGCTCCTAAATTATTCGGGTCTGTTATGTGATCCAAAACAACAATACGATTTTTTGCCCCACTCCCTGAAATTAATTCATCAAGAGACGAGTAATTAAAATGCGGAATTTGAATACAAACGCCTTGATGTGACCCAAGACGAGTAATAGCATCTAATTCCGAACGCGAAGACTCATAAATTTGAATTCCTTGCTCATTTGCAATTTGCATAATTTTTTTAGTTCTATCATCATGATCAATTCCAATAGCAAAAACTAAACGACTAGCTGGAATATTATTTTCTAGAGCCTCAACAACAGCATTACGTCCGTAAATAACTTCCAACGATTTTTTCTTATCTTTGCGATTACTGTAACGATTAGCCCCAGCTCGTCCGTTAATTCTTCCTGCAGCTTTAGCTCTTTTTACTTTAGCCAACTTTGGATTACTTGCCAACTGGTGCTCACGTTTTAATTTTTCTTTATGTGCTTTGTGATAGACTCTGTCTTCAGCCTTCGGTGTTGGACCTTTTGATTTTCTTGTCATTTTAGAGCACCTGATTCCATTTAAAAAGAGCAGGATTCCCAGAATTCACTCCTAGAACAGAAACAGAAGCAGTATCTAAAACAAGATTTTGTCCATGGGCAGGGTCTAAACCTAAATAAACACAAGTTAAGACTCTTAAAATATGCGCATGTGCAACAAGCAAAATATCTTTCCCCTCAGCTAATAGTGGAGAAACTTCATCTATCACCTGCTGAGCTCTCTTTGCAACATCAGAAATCTTTTCACCAGGAAGCTGTGCCGGTTTAACTTCATTCCCATCTTGATCAAAGAATTGAGGAACAGGCGGAAGTGATGAAACATCAATATCCACGCCTTCTTGCCAAATATTAAAAGTATGACCAAGCAATTGATTAATATCAGGAACAAAATGTCCTTCCAATTTACCATAATCCCACTCTTGAAGATTATCAACAGTTTTGTAAGTGTTACCAATTGCAATCTGAGCTGTTTGCTGAGCACGCTTTAAAGGAGAAACCCAAACTTGAGAATCTAAATTATCCCAAAAATTATATCCCTTTAGAAACGGCTTCGCTTTCGCTGCTTGATCTTTTCCAATTTCTGTCAAAGGAATATTTGACCGCCCAGTATATTGAGAATTCAAAGCCCAAGCTGTCTGCCCGTGCCTCATCAAAACTAAATTCCCACCAGTTACTTTATTAAAAGGTGTATTACCTGAAATCGCCATAACTACATTATACTTGCATAAACAAGATATTAAAGCAGTGAGCCATTCCAAGAGAATGTATCAAATTCCGAATAACTAATATATACATTCCCAGCAGGAATTTTAACGTTTTGAGTAAGAGAGTGAGTAATTTGACTGCCAAGCTCTCTGAAATTATCACGAGAAGCATGCCCGCTAATTCCAACTTCAACAAAAGCTATATCTTGTTGGTTATCTCCTTTAAAATAAATATCTTTTTGATCATCAAAAAGCACCATTAACCAACTTTCAGATTTTCCAGGAATAGTCTCAATCGCTTTCCCTAGTTCCTGCTTTACTAATTCTTTTGTATCTTCACTAATTTTCTTATTTGTATGTATATTTATCGTAGGCATAATAATATTATATATTGAATGTCACCCTATCAATCTTTACAAGTTTTCAATTTCTGCTAATAGCGTAGGGATAATTTCTTCTGTTGCAACAGTTTTAATCACTTTCCCCTTAACGAAAATTTTTCCTTTACCCGCCCCTCCGGCAACTCCAATATTTGCCTCTCTCGCCTCTCCAGGTCCATTAACAACACATCCCATAACTGCTACTTTTAATGGTTTTTCAGCTAACTTTGGATGATCTTTTAATTTTTCTTCAACTTCTTTGGCTAAGTGAATTACATCAGTTTGACCCCTACCGCAAGTTGGGCAAGAAATAATTTCCAATCTTCTCTCTCTAAATCCAAGTGCCATTAAAATTTCTTTCCCGACTTTTACTTCCTGGGCAGGATCAGCCGAAAGCGAAACTCTAATTGTATCTCCGATTCCTTGACTCAAAAGCGATCCAAAAGCCACAGCTGATTTAATTGTTCCTTGGAATTGGGGTCCAGCTTCTGTCACACCTAAATGTAGAGGGCAATCAATTTTACTAGAAAGTAATTTATATGTTTCTATTGTCAAAACAGGGTCATGATGTTTAACTGAAATTGCGAAATCTTCAAATCCTAATTTTTCAAATTCATTCGCTTCTTGCATAGCAGAATCAACCAAAGCTTCAGCACAAACTTTTCCATTATACTTTGCCAAAATTTCTTTATCCAAAGACCCAGCATTCACACCAATTCTCAGTGGAATCTTATTAGCTTTAGCGGCAGAAATAATTAATGGTAATTCCTCATCTTTGCGAGCAAGATTTCCAGGATTTATCCGAACGGCTGCAGCACCTGCCTTAATAGCCTTCAAGGCGAAATCTGCTTGAAAGTGAATATCCACAATTACAGGAATAGGTGATTGTTTTACAATTTCTGGTAAAGCGTCAGCATCGCTAATTGTCGGGCAAGCAATTCTGATAATGTCACAGCCCGCTAAAGCCAATTCTCTAATTTGTTGAACAGTCGCTTCAACATCATAAGTTCTTGTGGTTGTCATAGACTGAACTGAAATCGGCGAATCTCCACCAACAGCAACATCCCCCACCCATAATTTCCTTGTTTTTTTACGATTAAAAGGATCTTCAAGCATATCTACATTATACAGTTTGGATATTATTCAGCACTTTTAAGTGATATTAACGGGTCAACTTTATGCATAGTAATTCTCATACATTGGCTAATCAATTCAGCAACAACTAAAGTGATCACAACTCCGATTAAATAATTAATCGGCAAAATCGTATGGATAAACATAACTTCGTTCACTTCAACAGCATTTAAAATGTATTCTGTTAAACCATATCCACCAATAATTCCGAACAAAACACCAATTAACGACAATATTCTAGTTTCACGATAAACATAATTGGCAACTTCTCGCTCGTAAAATCCTAAAACTTTCAAAGTCGCCAATTCACGTTCTCTCTCAGAAATATTGATCGAATTCAAAATATATAAAACAACGATCAAAAGCAAAACAGCGATTCCCAAGATCACCCAAATCAATGAATTCAGCGACCCAAAAGAATCAACAGCTGTAGAGCTCACAATATTAGAATCAATCGCTGCTAAAACATTACTATCTTCTAGAGATTTACTAGATAAATCATCAATACTAACATTTGTCCCTTTATTCAGATAAGCATTCAAAAATTCAGCTTTAACGCTAAAAACGTTCTTAAAATTTTCTTGTGGGATAAAGACTGAATGTCCAACATAATTTTCAACAATTTCAGAAACTAAAAAGTCACCAGTTTTTATATCCGGATCTGAGCTTGTTCCAAAATCAACTTGTAGTTTGATTTTATCCCCAGGATTTACTTTTAACCATTTTGCTAGTTTTTCAGTTAATATTACTCCATTCTTTTCCGAAGTTGGATCAATAACTTTCGATCCTTTTTGAGAAACGCCATTAAACGTAATAAATTTATCTAGTTTTGACCAATCATCAGGAACAAAAGTTTTAACTTCAAGATCAACTCCATCAACTTTATCTGAAGAAATCTTGTATACATTGTTTTGCTCATAATATAAAATAGAACTATCTGTATCTTTTACTAAAGAATTTAGTTTAGTTTTGTTTTCTTGATCACTTGCTGATTTTAATGTGACACTCAAATCGTAATGATCAATTTCTTTATATTGTTTATCAGGTAAGCCTAAAATCCCAGAGCGTAAGTTCAATCCCATAATCAATAGAGCCAAACAGCCTGTCACTCCAACAATAGTCATAAAAAAGCGAGCTTTGTTTAACAATAGATTTCGAACAGTAACTTTATTTGAAAATTTTAGATGCCTCCAGATTAAAGGAATTCTCTCAAGTAAAACTCTGGCTCCAGGTTTAGGTGCTTTTTGCTTCAACATTTGCGCCGGGACTTCATTCACAATTTTCGTAAAAGAAAAAATAGTCGGGATAATACAAACCAAAATGGCTGCTACTAATGAAACTAAGATTGTAAATGTATTATCAGCATACTTTAGTGAACTCAAATTATATAATAATCCATAGGCATTAAAAAGGAAACTCGTCATCCAAGTTAAACCAATTACAATTCCTAATCCAGCCCCAATAAGCGAAGCAAATAAAGCAAATCCGATAAATTTCATTCTGATTTGTCCATTCCCGACTCCAAGAGATTTCAAAGTTCCAATTAATCCTCTCTGTTCCGAAACGATTCTAGACATTGAAGTCAAGCAAACTAGAGCTGCAACTAAAAAGAAGAAGAACGGAACTGTTAAAGAGATACTTTCAATTCTATCGCAATCTGAATAAAATCCATCATAACCAGAGATTAAACTTCTATCCTGAACAAACCAATTGTTTTTCAAACCGAGTTTTTCAATAGCATTATCCTTATTAACGCCACTATTTTTCTCAAGTGTAACAAACATTGATGTGAACGATGTTTTATTATCGCTACTAGGAATTTTAAATGCATCACTCTTAATATATACAAAGTTAGA
>JAISHP010000002.1 GCA_031262545.1 Candidatus Ancillula hodotermitis
GTTTTATAATCATTATCAAAATCAACCCAACGTGCCTGACGGGTAACATATTCTTCCCACTCTTTAGTATATCTCAGAACAGACTCTTTACAAGCTGCATTAAATTTTGCAATTCCGATATTGTATATCTCGCTAACATCGTCAATTCCTAATTGACGTTGAGCTTCCAATTCAGCAGGTAATCCATGCGTATCCCAACCGAAACGTCTATCTACTCGTCTTCCAAGCATAGTCTGAAAACGAGGGATAACATCTTTTACATATCCTGTTAATAGATGTCCATAGTGAGGAAGTCCATTGGCGAATGGAGGACCATCAAAGAATACAAACTCATTTGAACCCTTATCACCGCTTTGGTTTTTTTCAATTGATTTTTTGAAAACATCATTTTTCTTCCAAAAACTTAAAACACCCTCCTCCAACTGAGGAAAATTAGGACTTGAAACAACTTCAGGATATACAGACGTCATATATACATTATACATTCAATTTAGTCTTATTTTGTAAGATGCTATTTCTTGAGATGCATGGTAGTTTCAGCGATAATAATATTATCATTATCAGCTAAACCAATTCTAATTTTCAATGCGGTTTGATTGTGCAACATATTTTGCCATCTGTGCTTAGGGACAAATTGCGGAATAATTACAGTAACCGATTTATGGCTAGATTTTGCGGCATTAGCAATCCTTTTTACATATTTAACAACCGGCTCAGTAATGGACCTTTCTGGTGATGGAGCAATCACTAGATCAATGTCTCTAAATCTTTCACTAAAATCGCGTTTTATTTCTTCAGATTTTTCAATATCTTCTCCAGTGTCAACATGCAAAGCAACCACTTTTTCAGAAATTGAACGAGCATAATCAATTGCACTTTGATCAACAACAGTAACATTACCAATCAAAACCACACCAATATTACCTTCATAGCGAATACCTTTTCTCCTACTAGTTAAACGTAATTCTTTGGCAACTTCTTTATAGTGAGAATGAATTTGGTAGAATAAGAACAACAAAGCTGGCATAATAAAGAAAAATGGCCAAATATCAGCCAGCCTAAAGACAAATAATATTATAATAATAGCAAATGAAATTAAAGCTCCAACGATATTTGATGTTGCCTTATTTATCCATCCTTTTGGCTTTTCTCTGCACCACTTCACAACCATTCCTGTCTGCGCTAAGGTAAAAGGAATAAACACACCGATAGAGTATAGAGGAATCAATTTTGTAGTATCACCTTGAAATAACACAATCAAAAGCGCCGCGCCAACCGCCAGAGTGATAATTCCTGAAGAAAAACCGAGCCTGGTTCCCTTTTCCTTATATATATGTGGCATATACTTATCTTTTGCTAGATTGAATCCTAGCATAGGAAAAGCGGAAAAACCAGTATTTGCTGCCACCGCTAGAATTGCAGCTGTAGCAAACTGCATAATGTAATAAAGAATATTGTTTCCAAAAACTGCTAAACCAACTTGAGAAAGAAGGGTAACATTATCGGCTGGAACAACTCCGTACCAGTAATTCAAAAAGGTCACACCAGCAAAAAATATACCTAAAATAATTCCCATAAAAGCTAATGTTGCTGCAGCGTTCTTTGCTTTCGGATTCTTAAAAACAGGAACAGCATTCGAAATAGCTTCGACACCAGTCAAAGAAGCAGAACCTGAAGAAAAAGAGCGTAAAAGTAAGGCAATCGAAACACCAGGAACCGCTTGCCCAATTGCTGCAGTTGCAGTATAAGGTGCCATCCCAAGGAATATTTTACCAACACCAACACCAATCATTAAAAACATAACAACAACAAATAAGTAGACAGGTAACATTAAAAAGCCAGCAGATTCTTGGGCACCTCTAAGATTCATCAAGCACAGCAAAATTATAATTAAATTACAGATAAATATTTTATGATCGTGTAAGCCTGGCAAAACAGAAATAATCGCCTCTGCCCCAGCCGTAACAGACACTGCAACTGTCAACATATAATCAATTAAAAGTGATCCTCCAGCAATTAAACCCGCTTTAGTTCCGAGATTTTCAGAACTAACTACATATGCCCCGCCTCCTTGTGGATACGCCTTAATTACTTGACGATAACTCAAAACAAGAGAAAACAATAAAACTAAAACTCCTAAAGCGATTGGGACTGACCACCAAATTGCAGCAGAAGAAACAGTAATTAATACTAAAACAATTTGCTCAGTTCCGTATGCCACAGAAGATAAAGCATCTGAGGAAAGCATAGCCAAAGCTTGAAGCTTTGTTAACTCTTGTTTTCCACCTTCGTCATTTTTAAGAGTCCGACCTAAAAGAACAGTTCTAATCTTTTTATACAAGGAAAGAGCTGTCTGTTTTGTTTTTCTTCTTTTATTACCCATCACAATTACCTATTTACAAATTTAACCCAAAACTATTGATCCGCTTGAAACTGGAACAGTATTGATCCAAGTCGTTCCTGCAGCTAAAACTAATGGTTTTTTAGTTTTAGCATCACTGTAAATAATTTTACTATATTCGTGAACGCCTTTCTTCCAAGTAATCTCTTCACAACTTCCTGCAGAACAATAATACCCTTTCCCTGATTTTCCATTTAGCAATGTTTCCGGGACAGGAGTTCCTGCTGGATCCTTATACTTTAAAGTTTCCGTTTCAGCAGAAAAAGCAATTACATTCTTTGCCCAATGTTGTTGACCAGAAAGAGCCATAGATGGATCACCACTTTCGTAGCGTTTATATCCACCTTTACCATTATCAAGAGTCTGATCATAAACCCACTTTGTGACAAAACCGGCAGAATAAGTAGCAGTTATACTTGTAGTTTTTTTGCCTTTTTTGACAGCAGAAGTTTTTTTATTATTTGTTGTGAAATCTTGCCACTTCTTTGCTGGGTGATTGTGGTAATCATCCACCTGATCAAATGCTTTCTGAACATAAAAAAACAAATTGTGAGGAGCTGGTTTTTCATCTGAGCGATAGAAACCATCATCACTTGTTGAGAGCAATTGAATTTTGGCTTTAATTGCACGTTTTCTAAATGCAGTTTTTGATCCTGAATAAACAATAACTGGATTCCAAGGTTTCAAAAATGGAATATCATGTGGTCTTAGAGATCTAACTGGACCAACATCACCTGGAATATTTGAATTATAAATAGCTGCAAAACGAGTAATCCCACCTTCAACCAGCTCTTCCCAAACTATATCAGCATCTTCCAAACCTTTTTGTGGGCGTGCATCAGGAGAATTCTCAATCTTAACTGCCACAACAGGACGTTCTGTCTTAGCTTCAGCTTCTTTATCTTCACCTGCCAAAACACCAGTTAAAGGATAATAATATTTTGTTTTTTCAACAGGTTTTGTCTCTTGAACAGGCTGCTCAGAAACCGGTTCAGCTTTAGGTCTAGTTAACACAACAGCTAAAGTAATAATTAAAGCAATAACTACAATCAAGATTAAAGAACAAAGTCCGAATAATCTTACTCTCTGTCTATGGTGAAGTGGACGAAGTTTGTCAACCAAGCTTTTAGGTAAAACAAATTTAATAAATCGCTTAACTTGTTTCTTAAAATTATGTAACTTGTCAACTTTTTCGACTTTATATTTAACCATTATTGCTCCTCCTATAATTATTCTAACTTGTAATATCGGCTACAAGTTTTTTTAAAAATTTTAATCCATTTTCACCTGATTTTTCAGGGTGAAACTGAGTTCCATAGATTTTTCTTGCTTTGTCAGCAATTGCTGAAATAAATTCACATCCATCTTGCTTGGTGATAAATACATTAATATTATTACCAAAATCTTTTTTTTGAACTCCGTATGAATGAACAAAATAAAAGTAGCCTAAATTTCTATTTTGCTCGTTATTTTGTTCCTTATTTAGCTCTAAACTATCTGCTGAGTTATTTACTGAATTGCCTGATCGAAAAACAGTATTCCAACCCATATGTGGAACAACAGACAAAGAAAGCTCACCAACAGTTCCTTCAAAATATCCTAAACCTTTTATTGGTAAATCTCCAGACTCAATATTCTCAGTTCCTTCTTGGAATAAAATTTGAAATCCAACACAAATTCCAAAAATCGGTTTACCGCTTTTGAGTCTTTGTTCAATAATTTGATCGCCAGAGGCTTTTTTTAAACCGTTTAAACAAGATCCGAAAGCACCAACACCTGGAACAACAAGCAAATCACAATTAAGGGATTTTTGATAATCGTTTGTAATCTCAGCAGCGCAACCAATTTCAAGAAATGCTCTTTCACAACTTCTAACATTACCAAAACCATAATCAAAAATTACAACGCTTTTTTTCAAGACTTCTCACTTCCTAATCTTATCAAGAAATCCTATACTTTTGTAAAATTTTTTCTGCTTTTGAAATTGTCATTTTACTTAAATCAAAATATTCAAAATCGTCAATTGTTTTAGACCCTAAGAATATTTCTTCTAATTCAGAAGAAACTCCAGAAATAAACATAGTTGGAACAAAATCTTTTGCTTCTAGATTACTGTCAAAATATTCCTTAACAACCAATTTACCCAACTTGTACGCTACCAGTAAGAGGGTTAGTCCATCAATGTGCTCTAATAGGTTTTTTGCAGCTTTTTCACCCGCTCTCTCTTCGGGGTTATTCATAAACAAAACTGTAACCTTCTCACCGGCATATTTACCAGCAATTATTTTACCATTTACTCCACAACAAATCGCAAAAGCTGCGAAAAGATCAGGATATTCAATAGGCGACACAATAGCAACATATTTCGGTTTTGCATCAAACTCAGAAGTTAGAGCTTTTAATTCATCAGATAGTTCAAAATCCAAGTGAGAAATATCGCTCATAAATTATTTTCCTTCTA
>JAISHP010000014.1 GCA_031262545.1 Candidatus Ancillula hodotermitis
GTATAAAGATGGGTTCTAGTGTTTTCATTTGACTCAAAATAGCTAGCTAATAAAATATCATCACCTTGATCAGCAATTGCAGAAACCTTCTCAGCCGCTTGTGCCTTATTCATAACATCAAAATTTTTTTCTGCTAAAAACGGTACAACCAAATAACAAAAACTTAAACATAATACAATAAACAATGGGGTTATAACCCCCCTTAGTTTTGCTACCAAACTAGCACTCATATATTTATATTATATCCCAATTTACACATATATTTCACAATCGGCATTCCCAAAAGTTTTCTAGGAATAACAAGTTTTTATAAAATAAGAACCTTACTACACAACCAACTCATAAACGCTGCTTGCTACTCTCGTTTGAAAATTGACCACCTTCCGCAAAGCAAGCGGGATTTTCAGACTCGATATAGAGGCAAAACAATTCCGCATCAACTCAATCGTTCCTGCGGTCAGCTATGTATTTGAATAATAAACCAAGAAAATGTTTAGGATACAAAAGCCCACAACAAGTCTGGAATAAGAAATTAGAACATTTAGGTCTTAGATCTTGAAGTAGAGATAAAAGTATCTAAGACCTAAATTTAAATAATTTCTCGTTGAAGCAAGCCAATTATTTTAAATCTTTTAGAACATATTCAATGACATAAAGTAGAGTAGAAATAAGACTAAACTAATCCTCCCCAAAGATAATCATGATATTTTGCAACTTTACGTTGTCCAACCAGTCCAAATTTAGTGATTTCAAGTTTACTGGATCTGGTTTTAAGCGGACCCCAATATCGTTTAGTTGGACTCTGTTTAGCCTCAAGTGCAATTACACCCTCGTTTTTTCCTGTTGTTTTATCTATATTGTAGTCACTAAGGATAAAATCAATTTCACCATCTCGATCATTGAAATATGTCAATTCGCCTAAGAGGCTTAGTTGATGACATAAAGTGTTTTCAAATTTTTGACCACCAGATAAATCTGCATTACACCCAGCAATCCCAGTATCGATAAAATACAACTTTTTCTGTTTACGACCGGAAACCCCTTTATTACCTGAATAAATTGGAATCATTTTTATCAAATAGGTCTGTTCCAAAAATTCTAAATACGAATTAATCGTCACTCTTGAACACCCCAAAACAGAAGATAAATCATCAACATTAATTCTGTTCCCAACTCTTTCAGCAAGTAAAACAATAAGTTGTCGAAGTTCTTTCATGTTCCTAAAATCGGCCAGAGATTTTACATCTAAATTTATGTAGGAGGAATAAATTTCTTCAATTAACTTCCTTTTACGTTCCGCAGCCGGCTCCAATACTACAGCTGGGAACCCTCCAAATTCAACATATTCGTCATAATAAGAATTTAATAATTCATAGCTAGTTTCATCAAAGCTAAAGGACACATCATTAAAACTAATTTTGGGAAGATTTACTTTTACTTTTTTAAATTGCAAGAATTCCCTAAATGACAAGGGCAATAAATCATAAACAATTTTTCTTCCAGCTAAGCTTTCGTTAAAATGGTTCTTCAAATAATACGAACTGGAACCAGTTAATAAAAACTTAATATCAAAATTATCAAACAGGTACTTGACAGCTCTAGGCAAGCTCTGCAAATATTGAATTTCATCAATTGCAATATAAACCCTCTTCCTCAAATCAAGACCTCTAATTTTCAAACTATTCACAATTTTAATATAATCATCAGTGTCAAAAATCTGCATATCACGCGGAGAAGTAAAATCGAAATATGCACAATTATCACTTTTTACATTTTCAAGTAGCCATTTTATCGTCGTTGACTTACCAACTTGCCGAGGTCCTACTAAGACTAAAATCTCTCTAGAATCCAATTCACAAAGCATTTTTTGCCAAATCTGTCGCATAAACATATTTTATATTATACAAATTACGCCGTATTTTGTCAACTTCAGCTTTCACAATCTTGACTTGATAAAATTTTTATGTATAATATCAGTATGGTTAACTATCAATTTAAGATTTCAGGTATGTCTTGTGCAAATTGTCAAAAGCATGTTGAAAAGGCTCTTAATAATGTTAACGGAATTGAAAGTGCAGTTGTAAATTTAGTAACTGAAATTGCTAACGTTAAGGCAAGTGATACTATTTCAAAATCAGAATTAATTGACAGTGCTGTAGAAGCCGTTTCTGATGCTGGATACAAAGCTAGCCTTTTAGATAACCCCAGCTCAGATCCAAAAAAAAATTAACTTTATCTGAAAATTTTAAATTACTAATCTCAGCTGTTTTTTGCATCCCGCTATTTATCCTCTCAATGTTCTTTATAGAGAATACAAAAAGTTGGATCTTGCTACTTTTAACAATCCCAATTGTTGTAATAAACTATAAAACATATATTAATGGATTCAAGGCTCTTAAAATATTAGACCCTAATATGGATACTCTTATAGCTTTAGGATCTGGTGTTTCTTTTTTTTACAGTCTTTTTTCTCTATTTTTTAACACTGGGCATATCTATTTTGAGACTTCTGGAGTCATCTTGACAGTAGTTCAAGTTGGTAAGCTACTTGAATCAAGAACAAAAAATCAAGCTAGCAAAACAATTAAATCTCTAATCGATCTTTCTCCAAAAATTGCCTACACAATTGTATCCGGAAAAACATTTGAAAAACCTATTAACGAAGTAAAAATAGGTGATATAGTCTTAATAAGGCCGGGAGATAGAATTCCAATTGATGGTGAAATCAAATCTACAAATAAAAAAAATATATTAATTGATGAATCAGTTCTTACTGGTGAATCCGCTCCTCTTTCCAAAACAGCTGGTGATCAAGTTTTAGCGGGAACACTCAATCTCGGATCAGATTTTATAATTAAAGTTACGAAGTTAAATCAAGACACCATTTTTAGCCAAATAATTAATATGGTTACCAATTCAATTGGCTCAAAACCTCCAATTCAACGAATTGCAGATCAAGTTTCAAAAATATTTGTCCCTGCCGTATTGCTTATTTCGTTGCTATCAGGATTTCTATGGTTCTTTTTACCTTCCGATTCCAAATATAATCTTACTTTTGCAATTATGATATCTGTGGCTGTTCTTGTTGTTTCTTGTCCTTGTGCACTAGGTCTCGCAACCCCAACTGCTATCACTGTCGCTTCGGGCAGAGCGGCAAAAAATGGAATCCTATTCAAATCTACTGCAATGTTAGAGCTTTTAGGCAAAGTAAATACTATAGTTTTTGATAAAACTGGAACATTAACTCAAGGCAGAGTTATGACATATGGTGAAAAAGACAAATTACGCCCTGAATCTATATCAGCAATTAGTAAACTTGATCAATTAGGAATTAAAATAATTTTAGCTTCAGGAGATAATGAAAAAATAGTTAATGAGATTGCTAAAGATCTTAACCTTTCACATTATTATAGTAGTTTACTCCCTCAAGATAAATTCAATATTATAAAGCGAGAACAAGAACAAAATAATATTGTTGCTTTTGTAGGTGATGGAATAAATGATGCCCCTGCTCTTTCTTCGGCAGATATCGGCGTAACTCTACGTTCTGCAACCGATGTTGCCCTAGATAGTGCAGATGTTATAATTATGAATAATAATTTAATGGACCTTGTTAAATCCATTAATATTTCAAAATTAACCTTAAAACGTATTAAGCAAAACCTATTTCTTTCCTTGATTTACAATATTTGTTTGATTCCTATTGCTGCTGGCCTACTTTTTGCATTCGGCGGTCCTTTATTGAATCCTATGCTAGCATCTATAGCTATGTCTCTTAGTTCAATTTGCGTTGTATTAAATTCTTTACGTTAAATTAAGAAATTAAGAAGATACCGATTCTGAATAAGATTTATCTTTTACTTCAAAATCTTTAGGAGGATTAATATGACACATCCAAAGTGCAAAAGCTCCAGATATAATCAAAACAACTGCCGCAATTATTGAAGGAATTTCTGGAACAAATTTATTAAATACTATATCCCAAACTTTAAATTCTCCTAGTAAAGTTCCACCATAAATTCCCAGTAAAACTTCACCAGCAAGAATTGCCGTTTGTGAAAGAACCAATATATTATAGGCTGTTAAACCTTTTAGGCTCGGTAATTTTCCTTTTTTATAACGCCAAACTAGAATTCCTAAGATAAATACCACTACTGCAAATACTGCCATCATAATAGTAACACCAATTCCTCCACGAAGTAAAACAGTTTGACCAATAGAAATTTGATAATAAGATAAGCCAAAACCCAATATAAGAGAAACGACTAAGGACAAAATAATTGTTACCATAAAGTTATCCAATCGTGAAATTTACTGAATTAGATTTTATATTATTTTTTAAATATGAAACTGTTGCCATATAATTACCTTTTTTTACAATATCTGCCTCCGGACAAGAATTCTTATCTGGCCCCTTCATATCCCAAGTCACCTCGGTTGAGTAACTATCATTTGTTCCTAGTAATACCCCTTTATCTATATAATCACCTTGTTCAGTAGTATACTCAACACATTTTTCAGTATCCAAAATAGCAGTTTTCCCAGAAACAACTGAAATAGACTGATTATTTTCTGAAAGTGTAATCTTACAAGAATGATCTGTAATATTTTTAAAATCAACTTTAATTACAACCTTACCATCACTTTGCAAAAATGTATTTTTTTTAGATACTGCATCGATTTTAACATCATTTTCAGCGCAATCTACACCTTCTTTATTATTAGTTGAAGCTTCTTCTTCTGCAGCTTTCTGAGCCTCACTCGCTTGATAGTTCTGAAATTGTTTCACTCCAAAAATAATCAAAAAAATAAACATAATAACCACAGCAAGAAGAATTGAGCCAGCCACACAAACTCTAAAAATTCTCCCACTATTTACTTTTGGCGAATTTTGAGAATTTTTATTTTTAGTTTGATTTAAAGGACGCTTAGTATAACCATTAAAGTTTTGCCTTTTCGGTTGGTTTCTAGGTGGTTGTCTTGTGTCCATAATGCTATAATATTATACAATATGAGTATTGCTAATCAGCGTTTATTTACACCAGAGAAAGCCGTTCCTGATTTGGTTTTTTATGAGCCTTGTATTCCAGGAAATACTGGAAATGCAATGCGTTTAGCCGCTATTACCGGTTGCACTTTGCATCTAATTGAGCCTCTTGGCTTCGATATGGAAGATAAAAAACTAAAACGAGCTGGATTAGATTATCATGATTTAGCTCACTATAAAATTCACCACAATTTTAACGATTTTTTAGAGTATGTTAATCAGAATAATCCCGATTCTAAAATTTATGCTTTTACTTCACATACAGACAAAATGATGGGTGATTTTAAATACTCCCCTACTGATTTTCTTCTTTTCGGGCCTGAACCAACTGGTCTACCTGAGGAAGTTATGGATAATCCTAGAATTACTTCTAAAATAAGAATCCCTATGCTTCCAGGTGTCCGCTCTTTGAATTTAGCTGTTTCTGCTTCAGTTGCAATTTA
>JAISHP010000149.1 GCA_031262545.1 Candidatus Ancillula hodotermitis
ACTGTCATTTCTGAATTTATTTCAGAATCTTCCATTCTACGAATGATGCAAATGTTCAGGTCTTTTAATTTTTTCAGCTATTTTGGTAGGAAGTTCCTTACCCATCAAAAATTTAAATATATCAATCCACTTAAAAGAGATTAATAGCAAAACAAAATCAATAAAAATCAATATTCCGAAAATAATATAAACCAAAATATTTGAGCGTGAAAAACTTACATTCTGTATATCAGTTTTAATCGGGGTGTATCCCGAATCAGCAAAGGTAATTAAAACATTGATTTTACCTTGTGTCCAAGATTGAAATCTTAAATCAAGATTGCTACTAAAATCATTTTGCTCCAAAATCGCCGAAGAACCATATGGTGTTTTACGAAGACCAATAGTATCACCTTCACTATCTATAAGTTTTACTTTATATGGATCTAATCCATCTTGATTAAAATCTAGATAAATACGAGTAGCCTCATTAGGAACCGGCTCGTAAATTGTATATTCAGAAGGTTTATTATTCAATTTTACAATTTGAGTAGCAAGATAGTTTTGACTATTCTCACTAAGTCCAACAAACGCCAAGCAACCAGTCAATAAAATAAAAATTACCAACAAAGGTAAAGAACGAATTGAGGCACGAATATATTCACGCTTATTTCGGACAATCTTAGAATGTGAATAGTTATCCTCAACCTGCGCAAATCTATTTTTAGAAATATTAGAAACAGAGGAAATACTTTGGTCAAAAGAGTAATTATCTTGTTCCACGACTTCCTCCTTTTTTGCCTGTTTTAGATTTTTCAATATTGTTCGACCGACTAATAAGATGACGATTAATTATTTCTTTATCTTCTTTATCAAGTTTTTTAGGAATCATAAAAATTACCAGAAGTAAAGAGAGAATGCAAACCATTATGCAAATAATAATATTTTCTCCGACTTTTGGAAGCAGTATAGATAACATTTCTCCCAAGAAACCAGCTCCGGCTGTAAAAGAAAGGGCGAAACCTAAACGATAGAGCGGAGTAATTCTAACAACTATCAAATACGGAATAACCCAAAAAGCAATTTCATTAGCAAAGCTATGAACATAAACGAACAAATCAAATACATAAGAGAGTCCTTGATTCGACGTAAAATCTATACTATTATTTAATACATCAAAAAGCCCTAAAATTATCATTATAGACAGCACTACACTGATTGAAATAATTTCTACTTTTCTAACACTAGTTTTCCCAACCAAAAAATATATAAAAACAACGGACAAGAAATAAACAGCAAAAATAATCATAGCAGTAATATCATTTGAAGTTGAAGTCCAAGGAATATTCGGAAAAATATCAGGTGTTGAATAAAATATCACAGACTGCCCTGAAAAGAAACCTAAAATCAAAATCGCAAAAGATAGAATTAGCATTTTGCGATAAATATTCATCCCCGGACGTCCACTTTGATAGGGGTCGCGATAGGCAATCTTAGCAATTTTATCATTTGTAACGCTTGAGCTAAAAATAAATAATATCACACCTACAATCGCAGGAAAAACAATCAATTGAAAACAAAGCCGCCATCCCCAATCAACTAACCACTCATTAGAAGCAAAAATCATCATCAATCTAGAAATATTTGTTGCTAAACAAAGACCTAATCCGTATCCACCCAAAATTAATAAAATGCGTTTTGTCATAATCGATGGACTTCTCTTAAAAACCCCTTTTCCAATTAACGCAACAAAAGCCAAGGCTATCACAAACAAAGCGGAAGCTGATAAACTAGCAGCAAAACGCAAAATGATAAAGATATATGTATTATTAGCAAATACCAGCAAAACTGCCAAAATAGAATAAAGTGGCATAAAAATCGCATACAAAGTTCTAAATTTCATCTCAGCATGTCGAATCAGTATAGCAATCAAAACTGCACCTGCGAAACTTCCCAGCGCTTCTACAGAAGCTATTGTCGGCTGAAAGGAAGATCCACTCCAAATATGAAAATACTGATAATAATAATCAGAAAGTGACTTAGAAAGAGCATAGTCATAACCTGCTATAAATGAACCAAAAATCATGAATAATAAAGCAACACCAGCTGCATGTTGATGTAAAACTGTTTTTAAACTAGTCATTTCTTTCCTTTCTTGTCTTGTCGTTCCTTATCTCTTTTTCTCCTTTTGATGACAAACAAAATAACGAAACTTAAAATAATCAAGAAAAGAACTAAACTAATTATTCCAATATTTGTCGGTGTAAATTCAAAACTTGCTATAGATGCTGAATTTGATTTTGCTAAAGCGTTTTTGTTCTGAACTTGTGCTTGATAATCTCCAGATTCTCCACTATCAGCTGGATTATCAGCAATAGATGGATTATCAGACTTAGCGAAAGACAAACTACCACCACTGAGAACATTACCATTGGCATTGATTGAGTAATTTATTTGCTGCTTTCTTTCAATTGATTGATCTACTCTGGTTTGGAATCGCAATTCAACTAAATCTTTTGATTTTAAAGATTTAACTAACTCATCATTGAAAGTTAGACTGAATTTTTTGCCTGATTCTGAAATTGAATACCGATTTGGATCAACAATTGAATTATTTATATATAAATCAACATATTCGTAATTCTTACTGATACTATTAGCTTGATCTTCATCAACATTTAAAGTTAAAGTTCGATAAGTTCCTACAGAAACATCTTCGCTAAGCCTAGTATCCATCTTATATGTAATCAAATCATTTTGGCTTACTTTAATCAAATCTGATGTATAGTCAACATTATTTGCACCTTTTGATTGTTGCTCTAAAGAAAAAGTTGGGTTCGGTGCAGTTGGGTTTTGTTTTACTGCTTGAATCGTGTCACTATCAGATTGATTTACGATATTATTTACTTTAATCACATTTGTTTGTGGATCTTTAGCAAAGTTATAACCTTTTGGCGCTTGGATTTCCTTAACTCTATATTCCCCATCAGGAATTTTCCAGAAAGTTATTTGCCCGTTATCATCAGTTCTGTAAATTCCATTATTTGCACCTTTTTCGCCGTTAATTCCAAGACTATTTCCAAGCAATTGATGTGACCGAGCTCCCACAACCGTTCTTTCTTTTCCATCTACATCAGTTACCAATTCAGCATCAGCATCCGACAGCAAAGTTCCGTTTGCTTGATCTCTCAAAGTAAATTGAAGCTTACGAACTCCAACTTGAATTGGTTGGATTGTGTGTTCTAATCCGGTAATATCTCGCTGTCCAACCATCATTTTTGGAACGGTAAAATGCCACACTTTATCTTGAGGTAATAAGTTACCAGCTGGAGTCGATTTTATTTGTAGAGTATAGTTGCCCTCTCCGAGGTAATAAAAACTTAATTTTCCTTCACTGTCTGTATCTGAAGAAGTTACAGCAAAACCTTTATTATCAATTGGATTTGGAGTCCAAGCCACCCCTACTTCAGATTGATTGTCTGCCGGAAGAGTTTTTGGATCTGTGTCTGTAATTCCTTGTTTGACAAGGCTAAATGAGACATCTCCAAGATTTTCAACTCCACCGTTAAAGGCCTCTTCAAATGTTGATAAATTAACTTGTCCATAATAAATAGTTACAGCATTCTCTCTAATTTCTAAATCCGGTGTTTTGTCATACATAAAACTCAATTTAGGAATTCTTGTAATTATTTGATTACTTGGATACTCCTCATTATAATTGAAAACAACAGATTGCCCAGGATACAGGCGCTCACTATCATTATCTGCAGTATTTGGTGTTCCAGGAATACCCATTTGTAAATGCTGCTCATTATCATCAACCGTAGCTCCATAAATTATTCCTCGATTCACATCAGCCGGATAGGTAACTGTTACTTGGATATTAAATTTATCTCCCGGTTTTGCAATAGTTGTTCTAGCATAATCATTTCCTTGACGAGTTATGTTTCTAACTTTTGTGTCTATTTGAACTTGCGGAGTATAATCAAACTCAACAGTTTTATACTGATCTTGAACTTGATATATTCTATTAAGACTAGGATTATCAGATACTGTTTGTAATACATTATCAGTATCATAATCATCAGGATTATAGGCAAGCGTTTGGAAAGTAAATTTTTTATCTGATTGTAAATCATAGCCAAAAGGTGCTTGGGCTTGGGAGAGATAATAATTCTGATTCGGATTTAAGTATTCTATATACAAACCATTTGCTTGAACTATATTTGCTAACTCAAGATTTTTAACATCTGCCTCGCTCATTCCACTCGTATCAAAATTTTCAACTTTTTGTGATTTGCTAACAACCTGATTATTGCTATTAGCATGATCTGACCACAATGTCGTTGGTTCAGGTTGGTTTTCAACACCATGTTGATTTTGAGTACTTGAATCATGAACTTCTAAATACGCATCATCTAAAAATTTAGTTCCAGCTGAATGCAGCTCTGTAACAGTTGTTTCTAAAGAGTTACGGTAAGCTGAAGAACGAATATTAGGATAATTTTGTTGATAATACTTATGATCAAATTCAAAGATTTGATGCTCTATTGTCGAATCAACTTGTTGGACATTAGCTTGATACTGAATATTAATCACAGTTCCTGGTTCAAGCGATTGTGGCAAAGCAATAGTTTCGCTTTCAGACAAATATTCTGCCTGACTATCAATTTTGCCATTAATTTTAATTACAAATGAATTATATATTATTTCATAATTTGAATTTGTATTATCTTTCAATTGAATTTTTGGAGAATGTAAAAGACCACTATTCTTAGTATCTGAATAAACCGCTTGATAATTATACTGAACAACATCAGTCGGTTTAACAATAGTCCGAACATCTGTTCCAACTTCACTAACTGGAGATTTTCTAGTAATATCTTGAATTGACACTTGAGTATCTACTTGTGGCTGATAATAGAGTTCAAAAACTCCTAAATCTAAATTAATTTTACTCGTATCTTTTTGATAATCAGAAATTGTAAAAGTGATTTTCTTATGATTATTCTCCTCATAAGAATTATTATTTTGGGAATTATCATTATCATAGCAGTTATTATTATTATCGGTTGAGCAACCCAATATATAATTAGCTGGTAATTTGTTTTCAACGGGAATAAGTTGATAATCACCTGCTGGGAGATAGTCAATCATCAATTCAGCATTTTGATCTGTCCAAACAATACCATCGTTATCTGCTCTACTTGAATACGGCAAAGAAGAATTAGGAAGAGAATTTGTTACACTAATTTTATCACCATTAGCAGTTTGTAATTCAAAAGGAACATTCGGAATCAATCTATCTTTAGACCATCTTTCTGCAGTCTTTAATTGTATATGACCTGGATATGGGCGATTTAGATTAGTTTGCGAATTTACTGTCGTGCCAGCGAATTTACCTCCAGTCAATTCATCGTAATCATAGCCAACATCAGTTTTAACAGAAATCAAATTATTATCTTTTGCTACCCCAGTGAACTCATATGTCATAACAGTTCCTGGAGTTACGGCTAATCGATCTTTGCCAAAATTGATTTCATCTTTAGATCCAACGGCAATATCACTTGTGACTTTATCATTAGCACTAATTACTGGATAATCCAGATCTTCAACAAATAAATTTCCTTTAGAATTTGAAATATCAAAATTATCAGGCAAATCAAGATGAATATGTGGATTATAAAGTAATCCTTGATTCATATCTTGCCTGTATTCAATTTTAGCCAAATATTTTACTTGGTCTCCAGCTTTAACCATCACATCTTCAGAATTACCATCTAGACCTTCCCCACGAGTTAAATTCTCTAAATTAGTTGTAATTTTAATACTTGGAGAATAGTCTGCCATAGTTGAATTTGTCAGATACCAATCATTAGTAAATGAACCTGCTTTATCTGAACTGTCTTTATCTACAGAATAGACTCCACGGGCAAAATCATTTTCTAAACGCTCATATTTAACTGTAAATTTATATTCTTCATCACTATTACTCATATGATAGTATGGCGAAGGAGTAGAATCAACTTTAAAATAATAATCTCCTTCATCAAGATGCTCAACCCGAGCTACACCTTTATTATCAATCATTACATCACTGAATTTATAATTACTAGTTTTTGTGAAATTTTTGTCCCAATTCAAAGGAGCAGGACTTGTTGCTGAAGTTACATAACTATCGACTTTGGTTCCATCAGCTTTATAAAGAGTAACATTCACCTTATCAATTCCAATTCCAGAACTCATACCCTCCGCAGTTAATTGATTTGGAGTAGAATTAATTTCCTTAACATATAAAGCACCCATTCCTCGATTAAAACGAACTGAATCTAATTTACCTTTGCTTGGTCCTCCATCATCAGATTTAATTGTGGCATCAATTTGGTAAGTTTGATTTTTCTCAAGAGTTTCAACAATATTTCTTGACCAATTATACTTATCACCAGCTTGAAGCATTTTCTGGTAAACCCAATACATTCCAGCAACTATTTCTTGACTTTGACATTCAACTGAACTAGAATGTTGAATTTGTTCACCTGTTTCTGAAACTTCGTTAGGAAGTGGGACACATTTTTCTTCACCAAAAATAGGATTTTGTTCACTTGTTGTTTCAGCATCCTCATCTACATTTTCTGCATCCATAATCGGGCGTCCTGCATCACCTTTATTACAATTATCATCATTATCATTGACGCATTTTGGATAATTTAAATCAAAAGCTAATTCTGCCTGATCTTCTGGTGCTCCTTTGTAATCAATATATTTTCCCGTAAAATTAATATGACCAACGGTGTCTGGCTTAAAATCTGTTCTTACTTTTTCCTCTCCATCTCCTACCTTTTGCAGATCGGCACCAATTCCTGTTGCTTGACGTCCAATTTCCACATAAATCTCAGGAGGTATAACTTTAATTCCTTGATCATTAATTCCGGCATTTGGTTTTTCTTTAGTTGGAGTTGTTATAGTAAAATTAACATTAACGCCTGTTTGTTTAAAATGTTTTGGCGCCGAAAATTGTACAAAACGGTAATTTCCCTGAGGAAGATAATAAACATCTATTCTTCCTGAACTATCTGACCAAACACAACTTGATAGTAAATCTGTTCCTTGATCTGCCCCGGTTTCCGCTTCTGCATCTTGATCATTCCCTTCAGTAGTTTTGCAATAATGGACTTGTCCCATAGCCTGTGGATAATTTTTGTTAGCAACAGCTGAAACATCTAAAGGATTCCAAGCTCCTTTTTGGTCTTGCTGCTGAAGTTGATAAACAACATTTGGAACATACGCAACTGGATATGAATATTTTTGGGCATTCAAATAAGTAACTTCAGTTTGATAAGCTTTATTAAAAACACCTTGCATTTTAGGAGCTTCTTTATATTTACTAGCATCGTGCCCGCCAAGATAATAAGCTTCTCCATTATTAATTTCACTACTAGATCCAGTGTAACTCAAAGTAGGTGTAAATTCGTAATAATTATTTCCTTTTGACATATCAATTTCTTGATCAAAATTACAAGTTGAATTAGGAGCTAAAATATTTCCTTCAGCTATAGTAGTTGTGTTGGAAGAATTCTCACCTGTTGATATTGCTGTCTGATTTACAGTATCAACATAATCACACTTTGAGTCGTAAGCAAAAGTTGGATTAACCAAACCAACTCCGGCCGCTTTATAATCAATAGAAGGTTCAATCATACCAGAAATATTATCTTTAGAATAGGTTAATTGACTGATAAAGTGAATTTGGTCACCAGTTTTATATATTAATTCATTATTAGAATTATTATCTGTAGTTGAAGTATTCCTTGTTGTATTTGTAATCTTATTTGTCAAATTGTAAGTTGGGTCAAATGTCATTGATAATCCCAATTTAGTTTGTTCTATCCCCTTATTCCAGCCATCTGTCCAGCTTAAATTATCAAC
>JAISHP010000142.1 GCA_031262545.1 Candidatus Ancillula hodotermitis
AATCACTTCTTGAAAATTTATTTAAAGCTAGTTCTTCCAAACATTCTTCATAAACAGAAAAGGTTTTTCCCTCTTCCGCATCAGGAATTACTTTTGAAAAAATCTGTAAACCATTTCGATTTTCTATATTTTTTACAAGATTTGAAAAATGGATTTTGACACTTTCAGTCAAAAAAATATAAATTTTTGAAACATTCCTATCAAACATAAAAGGTTCAAGAGTAACATCTCCGACAAAGACAGAATAACTTTTTCCAACTTGAATTTTTTCAGAATCAATCAAACTTTTTATCTGTTTAGCCATATCTTCTGCTTCTGGGAGCCAAATTGAAATATCAGCTAAATATTTATATACATTCTCTCTTTCGCCTTTAGTCTGCAACCAGTTTTTTTTGGCATCATCTTTTAATAATGGTCTTGTGTTTTTCTTCTCAACGCGCTCTATTGCAACTTGATTGGGAACATCCAAATAAATTACTTTTCCACCTTCTGCACGATACTCATTAATTAATACTTGATTATCTTCAGAAATTGGTAGACCTCCACCAGTAGACACAATTACATCAGATTCTAAACATTGTTGAAGTATATTTGTTTCTTGCTTTCTAAAATATTCTTCCCCAGATTTAAGAAAGATTTCATTAATAGTTCTTTTTTCTTTTTTTTCAATTAGCAAATCAGTATCAACAAAATAATCTGATATATTTAAACCTAATTCTTCGCAAAGAGCTTTTCCTAACCGAGTTTTACCACTCCCCGGCATACCTATAATTACACATTTAGCTAAATTCAAATTTAAACCCTAACCTCAAAACCAGCATTTTTAATCGATTCTTTTACTTCAGGAATGGTGACTTCACGATAATGAAAAACAGAAGCAGCCAAAATTGCATCTGGGTTAGCTTTTTGCAAAATTGAAATAAAATCATCAGTCTTTCCAGCTCCACCACTAGCAATTACTGGTAAATTTGTAATCTCTTTAACAGCTTTAGTCATCTGAGAATCAAAACCTTCTTTAGTTCCATCAGCATCCATCGAATTAAGCAATATTTCCCCAGCCCCTTTAACTTCAGCATCTTTAATCCAATCTAAAGCATCAATTCCAGTCCCTTTACTTCCACCGTGAGTTGTGACTTCATAAAATTGTCCATTCCTGCGTGCATCAACCGAAAGAACAAGAACTTGCTTTCCAAACCTTTCAGCAATTTGTGAAATCAATTCTGGTCTTGCAACTGCAAAAGAATTAATTGAAACTTTATCAGCACCAGCTTTTAATAATTTCTCAACATCTTCAACACTTCGAACACCACCACCAACAGTGAAGGGAATAAAAATTTGATTAGCAACTCGTTCAACCATCTGAAGTAAAGTCCCTCTATTTTCTTTAGAAGCTGTGACATCCAAAAAAGTTAATTCATCAGCTCCTTGTTCGTAATACAGTTTAGCTAATTCAACAGGATCTCCGGCATCAACTAGTCCTTCAAAATGAACCCCTTTAACAACTCTACCGTTTTTTACATCGAGACAAGGAATTATTCTTTTTGCTAACATAAAATCAAACCTATTTTATCAATCCAAAATATTTTCCAGCAGTTGTGACATCTTTATCTCCTCTTCCAGATAAATTAATCAATATTATCGGCTCATCAAGACCTCTTTCGAAGAGATTTTTATCACATTTTATAGCACCTGCCAGAGCATGTGAACTTTCCAAAGCAGGCAAAATTCCTTCTGTTTCACAAAGCATTTTAAACGCAGCCATAGCTTCATCATCTGTTGCGTAACCATACTGAACTCTATCTATTGATCTTAACCATGGGTGTTCTGGACCGATTGAAGCATAATCCAATCCTGCAGAAATAGAATGCGTTTCCAATGTTTGTCCATCTTTATCTTGCAAAACATACGATTTAGCACCCTGAAAAACCCCGATTGAACCAGCAACAGGAGCACCAGGATAGTCTTCAGAAAAACGAACAGCATGCTTCCCACTTTCAACGCTTTCGCCTCCAGCTTCATATCCAAATAATTCAACTTCTTCATCGTCTAAAAAAGCATTGAAAATACCAATAGCATTTGAACCGCCCCCAACACATGCGCAAACTGCATCAGGAAGTT
Organism: Candidatus Ancillula hodotermitis; assembly: GCA_031262545.1. GTDB lineage: Bacteria > Actinomycetota > Actinomycetes > Actinomycetales > Bifidobacteriaceae > Ancillula > Ancillula hodotermitis. The sequence continues at coordinate 2,119 of JAISHP010000142.1, forward strand.
CTTGTTCAATACGTCCCTCTTTATACAACTCTCTAAATTGAATTTTAGCTTCCCTACCAATTATTTTTTGAAAATCTTTAACAATTGTAGGAAATGGATGAGGACCAGCAACTGTCCCTAAAAGATAATGAGTAGTTTCAACATTAGTAACCCAATCCCGCAAAGCCTCATTAATTGCATCTTTTAAAATCATATCACCTTGAGTAACTTTATTTACTTTGGCTCCTAATAGTCGCATTCTAGCTACGTTAAGCGCTTGTCTTTGCGCATCTAACGCCCCCATATAAATTTCACAATCAAGACCTAATAAAGCACAAACTGTAGCTGTTGCTACGCCGTGTTGTCCAGCACCAGTTTCAGCTATAATTCTCTTTTTCCCAATATGTTTAGCCAACAAAGCTTGACCTAAAGCATTATTTATTTTATGAGCACCTGTATGATTCAAATCCTCACGTTTCAAAAAAACTCGAGGATTATTACCAACTATTTCACCTATTGCAGCAGCAAATTTAGGAACTTCGGTCACAATAGATGGTCTGCCTACATATTCTTTTAATAATCTTTGGAATTCTGATTTAAAATTAGGATCATTTTTAGCTTTATTATAAGCCTCTTCAAATTCAGAAAGTGCGCCAATTAGAGCTTCCGGAACAAAACGTCCACCAAATTTACCGAAATAGGGACCACTTTTATCCGACAAAAATTCTTGGCCAACTCCTAGTAATTCTTTTAATTTTGTTGCAGAATCTTTAGCTCCTGAAAGGGCTGTGCCAATCAATATCGCATCAGCACCAGCTTCAATATAATCTTGCACATCTTTTCTAGTAAAAGCTCCAGATTCCGCAACTTTGACAATTGAATCTTTTAGTTCATCTGGAATAACAGAAACCAGTTTAGCAAAATTAGACATATCCACATTAAAATCATGAAGGTCACGAGCATTAATTCCTATTATCCTAGATCCGATATTAACTGCTTCTAAAATTTCTGCCTCATTATGAGTTTCAACCAAAACGTTCAAATCAAGTGAGTGAGCAAAGTCCAAAAGTTCTTTAAGCTGCTCATACCCGCCATTTTTACCAAATTCAAAAGCTGCGACAATAAGTAAAATCATATCTGCTCCATTAGCACGGGCTTCCAAAATTTGGTATTTCGAAGTAATAAAATCCTTACGTAAGACTGGGATATCGACACTGTCAACAACATTTTCCAGATCTTCCAGAGATCCTTTAAATTTAGTTCCTTCAGTTAAAACCGAGATAACACTTGCCCCATTTTTAGCGTAGATCTTTGCTTGCTCAGACACATCTAAATCTAAATTTATATCTCCTTTAGAAGGGCTTGCTCTTTTGATTTCTGCGATTATTGCACCATTCTTTAATAAAGGAACAACATCAATTGGATGACGTTTGATTTCTGCTATTTTAATTAAACCTTCCAAAGCTTCATAACTTACTTCTTCTTCACGTTTAAGAGCGGCATTTTGTGATGCCAAAGTTAATTCATCAAGGATGCTATTTAATGCCATATCTTCTTCTTTCGTTTACAAAATACTTACTTATATTTTCCTGTCTTTATGATGAAAAATTAATCTTGTTGAACCAATTCTCCACAAACAGCTAATTCATCATTCTCAATATACTCAATATCACCTTGAATGTTACAAGAATTAATTACATCTTGTTGGACTACTTTTAAAATATCTATACTATCACTACTTAGTGATATTTTAACATTTTTCAAAGGTGTCTTAGGAGAAACCTTAGCATCACCTTTAATCTTACGTAAAGGCTCTAAAATCGAATTAACTAAGTCAAAAGCATTTGAAGTTTCTTCTAGTTTTAATTTAGTTGGCCAACTCTCATTATGAACTGAACCATCATTAAACCACCCCCAACAAACTTCGGCTGCATAAGGCATAAAAGGAGCGAAAAGTCGAATTAAATTATCCAAAACTATAGCTAACGCTGTTTTTGCTGATTTATCGTTAGAATAAGCTCTTACTTTAACTAATTCAACATAATTATCACAAAAATTCCAGAAAAAATGTTCAATAATTTCTAGAGCTCCTGCATGATCATATTTTTCAAATCTATCAGTTGCGCTAATAATAGTTTCATTTAGTTTACCAAGTATAGATTGATCTAAATTATTAGTAACAGAATCCAAATCTAAATCCAAAGTGGATTCTTCACCAACAATTGAGAGCGCAAATTTTGTTGCATTCAAAAGTTTCATAGAAACTTTTCTCCCAACTTTCATCTGATAAACTTCAGCTTGATTATTATTGCCAGGAAAAGTTTCTTTTGTTGGATTCATATTATCTATCTTAAATGTAGCATCCATACCTAATTTTGCAGAGGCAGCCCAGTAACGGACAGCATCAGCCCCATATTTTTCAATAAAAGGCATAGGTGTTGAAACATTACCTTTCGATTTTGACATTTTTTTGTGGTCAGGGTCTAAAATCCAACCAGAAAGAGCAGCTTTTGCCCAAGGAAGTTTCTTTTCTTCTAGCCAAGATCGAACAACAGTAGAAAAAAGCCAAGTTCTAATAATATCTTGACCTTGTGGACGTAAAGACATAGGATAAAGTTTCTCCCAATCATCATTAGTTGTTGCTCCATCAACTGTATCGTTCTCATCAAAACCACATGCGATTTGAGGAGTTAAAGAGCTTGTTGCCCAAGTATCCATAACATCTTTCTCTGCACTAAAACCGTTTGGTTGATCTCTTTGCGACTCTTCAAACCCAGCTGGAACATCAGTTACTGGATCTATTGGTAAGATCGATTCATCAGGTACAATAACCTCGTTATAATTAACATTGCCATTTTCATCAACTTTATACCAAATCGGAAAAGCAACACCAAAAAATCTCTGTCTTGAAATTAGCCAATCGTTATTCAATCCTTCAACCCAATTACGATAACGTTGACGCATGTGCTCAGGGATAAAATCTAAATCTTCTCCCAGCTGCAATAAATCTTGGTTGAGCTTTTCATCTTTACCACCATTAGAAATATACCATTGTCTTGAGGCTACAATTTCAAGAGGCTTATCACCTTTTTCGTAAAAATTAGTCATACGAGTTGTAGGCTTAATCTCTCCAATCAAATCACCAGATTCTTGAAGTGATTTAACCATTATTTCTCGAGCAGAGAAGGCAGTTTTTCCATTCAATTCTTCTGCTATAGATTTTCCGCTATTGTCAGATATCCAATCAATTAAATTACCATCAATAATAGTTTGCAAACGACCATTTTTACCCATCACAGACCTCATAGGTAAATTCAAATCTCTCCACCACTCGATATCAGTTTGGTCACCAAAAGTACAACACATGGCAATCCCAGCACCTTTATCCATTTCAGCGGCGTTATGAGCTAAAACAGGTACTTCAACTTTAAAAATAGGACTTTTAACTGTCTTTCCAAAAAGATGTTGATATCTTTTATCATCAGGATGGGCTATAAGTGCCACACAAGAGATTAATAATTCTGGTCTAGTAGTCTCAATTATTACCCCATCTTTACCATCATCAAATTTTAAAGCGTGATAATTTCCAGGATACTCTCTAGCTTCTAATTCGGCTTGAGCGACTGCTGTTTGAAAAGTTACATCCCACAACCCAGGAGCATCTTTCTGATATGCTTCACCACGGGACAAATTACGCAAAAACATTTTTTGAGCAATTCTTCTAGATCTATTATTGATAGTTTGATATGTTTGATTCCAATCAACAGAAATTCCAAGCCTTTGCCAAAGTTCTTTAAATTTGTTTTCATCTTCGGAAGAAAGTTGATTACAAAGTTCAATAAAATTCTGTCTAGAAATAGGATCTTGCTCATTATTTTTAAGTTTTAATCCATCAGTTCCTTGATATTTTGGCTTATAATTTTCAATATAAGAAGCACTCAAATCAGGTCTAACCCAAAAATAATTTTGAACTCTTCGCTCAGTAGGTAAACCATTATCATCAAACCCCATAGGATAAAAAACATTAAACCCACACATCCTCTTGTATCTAGCAATCAAATCTGTGTGAGTATAGGAAAAAACATGCCCGACATGTAAAGATCCAGAAACAGTTGGCGGTGGAGTATCTATTGAATATATAGGTTTATTAGATTTTGAATCGTAATCATAAACACCAAGTTTTTCCCATTCATTCAAAATATCTTGTTCAATACCATCAACTGTTACCTTTTTTGGTAAACTCTTTACAATTTTATTTGATTTAGACATACTTATATATTATACCTTTTACTATATATCGTAGCTGAAAATATATTTCTTGTTTTAGATAAAATAAACTCAATTACAAGTGCTAAAACAATACTTACCACTAACCATAAAAATGCTTGAGGATAATCAAATGATTGCTTAGCAGCTACAATATTATGCCCAATTGTATTTTTAGGAAAGCCAAAAACTTCAGATGCAATAACAACTTTGTAGTTTAACCCAAACCCCGAGATAACCGATGCCCACAAAGCAGGAGATATATTAGGCAAATATACACTATTAACTCTTTGTAAAAAATTTAAGCCAAGAGATTTAGCAGCTTCCAGCTCTCCATTAAAAACATGATCTAAAGCTGTCAACATATTTTCAAAAACAAGTGGAAATATCACCATAAACGAAACGATATAGCTAATAGTATCCCAGGGGGCAACCAATAGCAAAATAATAATTATCGCAATAGTTGGTGAGCTCCTCAAAACGGAAACGGTTGGATTTAATATATTTCTCAAATTATAAAATCTATTAGAAAAAATTGCTACAACCAAAGCCAATATAAATGAAATCGTGAAACTAACAATAACAGTAAATAAAGTTTGTCCAATCGCACCCAAAAATATATTCCGCTCATTTTCATTTTGAAAAATATTATAAAGGTCAGCAATCGTTTGGATCGGGTCAGTAATAACTTGAT
>JAISHP010000003.1 GCA_031262545.1 Candidatus Ancillula hodotermitis
GCCAATGTCCAAAAACATTACGGGCAGCTGCCCAAGAAATATATAGCCTTTTTTTAGCTCTAGTAACTCCAACATAAGCTAATCTTCTTTCTTCTGAAAGTTCAAATTCAGAATTCATAGAATTCATATGTGGCAAAGTTCCATCTTCAAGTCCAACTAAAAAGACATTATCAAATTCCAGACCTTTAGCAGTATGTAATGTCATCAACACAACTTCACCTTTATTTTCACCATTTTCATCTGGTAATTGATCAGAATCGGCGCTCAAGGCAATTTGCTCCAAGAACAATTGTAGCATTTCTAAACCAGAAAGATCATCTTTTTTATTAATGATCTCACCCTCATCATCATACTCTACAGCAGGTTCAAAATTCCCTGCTGCTGAGACCAATTCCTTTACATTTTCAGCTCTAACCTGATCTTGCGGATCTGAACTTTCTTCTAAAAGTTTCAAATATCCTGATTCTGTAATAACAAAATTTATAATATCTTCCAAAGAGTGATCCGTTTTTGTATTAGTAAACTTCTCAAGAGTATTTTGGTTATCATCATCAAAACTACCAAAAGGATCAATCGATTTTTGTTCAACGCCAATAAATTCTGCGATTCTATCCAAAAGTGCATTAAATTTCTGAAATTTCAAAATAGTTCCGGAATTTAAACTTTCAATTTCATCAACGAATGCCAAAACTTCACCAAAAGAAAACCCACCCTCTGAAGCACTAGCAGCAACTTTCTCCTCAGAAGTTTTTCCAATTCCCCTTTTAGGCTCATTTAATATTCTACGTAAATGAATATCATCATCTCTATTAATGGCCGCATAAAGATAGGCAATAACATCTTTAACTTCTTTTCGATCATAAAACTTAGTTCCACCAATAACTTTATACGGAATTCCAGAAGAGGCCAAATTCTCTTCTATTGAGCGTGAAAGTGAATTAGTTCGATACATAACAGCAATATCCCCATAGCGAATTCCATCACTCGCCAATTGCTTAATGGTCCTAATCACAAAATCAGCCTCATCATAATTATTTTGTGCATTGTAAAGTGAAATTTTTTCACCTTCACCATTATCACTCCACAAATTCTTTTTCTTCCGATCTGGATTTTTATCTATAACTGCATTAGCTGCTTTTAAAATATTATTTGTAGAACGATAATTCTGCTCTAAAAGAACGACTTCCGCATTTGGAAAATCCTTCTCAAAATCAAGAATATTACGGATTGTTGCCCCACGAAAAGCATAAATTGATTGATCACTATCTCCAACTACTGTCAGATGTGCATCTTCACCAGTTATTGAACTTTTTCCCATCAACAAACGAATAAGCTGATACTGAGCCTCATTAGTATCCTGATATTCGTCAACAAAAATATAGCGAAATTTATCATGATAATATTGTCTCACATCTTCATTTTGCTTCAATAATTCTATAGTCTTTCCAATCAAATCGTCAAAATCTAAGGCATCAAGAACTTTCATCTTCTTTGAATATTCTAAATAAACTTTAGCTAAAAGCTCATCCATTAATTCACCAGAATTTTCAGCTTGTTTTGCAAAATCTTCCGCTGAAATTAATTGATTTTTCTGATCCGAAATTCTTCCGCAAAATACTTTAGGTTTTAATTCAGGACGTGAAATATCAATATTCAATTCATCACAAATATTTTTTACTAGCCTTCTAGTATCATCAGTATCATAAATCGTAAATGAACTTTTTAGTCCTAATTTTTCGTGCCAATTTCTTAATATTCTAACACAAGATGAGTGAAAAGTTCTAACCCACATCGGGCCAGAAATTTCTTCACCAACCATCTTCCCTAAACGTTCTTTCATCTCATTTGCTGCTTTATTTGTGAAAGTAATGGCCAAAATGTTTGAAGGCCAAATTCTTACTCCATTTTGATCTGGATGTAATTTTGCTTGCTGAAGAATATATGCAATCCTATGAGTTAAAACTCTGGTTTTTCCAGATCCGGCACCAGCCATAATCAACAAAGCATTAGCTGTGCTAGTTGTTGCTTTAAGCTGTTCAGGATTTAAACCAGCAAGTAAATCGCTCATCTATTTCTATTTACAATTTCGGATTATCATCATCGGCAGATTTATGCCAAGGATGAGCTTGAACTTTTGGAGAAGATTCTCCTAAATCATGATTAGACAAAATTTCATCTATCTTATCCAATTCGTCTTGTTCAAAATGTAAATTATCCAATGCATGAACATTGTCAATAATTTGTTCAGGACGACTTGCTCCAATTAAGCAAGAAGTAACTCTACGATCACGCAAAATCCAAGCCAAAGCCATTTCAGAAAGTGACTGATTTCTATTTTTAGCCACCTCATTCAACTCTTGAGCAGCCTTTACTCTTTCCGGAGTAACAGAACCGCGAGAAAGAAATCCAGAATTTTTTGCAGCTCTAGAATCTTCAGGAACACCATTTAGATATTTGTTCGTTAAAAGACCTTGAGACAAAGGTGCAAAACAAATTGCCCCCATCCCTAATTCTTCCAAAACAGGCAACAAACCATGTCCGGTTGGTTTGTCTTCAACCCAGCGATCAAACATAGAATAATTTGGCTGGTGAATCATCAATCTAATTCCCATCTCTTTGGCGATATTAAAAGCCTCTCTAGTCGCAACAGGAGAATAAGAAGAAATCCCTACATACAGCGCTTTACCTGATTTAACAGCTAACGCAAGAGCTTCCATAGTCTCCCAAAGAGGTGTTTCAGGATCTAATCTGTGGGAATAGAAAATATCAACATAATCTTGTTTCATTCTCTTTAAAGACTGATCTAAACTAGCTGTTAAATATTTCTTAGAACCACCATCCCCATATGGTCCTGCCCACATATCATAACCAGCTTTTGTTGAAAGAATTAATTCATCACGATGCCGTTTAAAATCTTTTTCAAAAATAGTTCCGAAATTTTCTTCAGCCGAGCCGTAAACCGGACCATAATTATTTGCCAGATCAAAATGTGTAATGCCAAGATCAAAAGCTGTATGTAACATATTTCGGCCATTTTCTAATTTATCTTCAGAACCAAAATTGTGCCAAAGACCTAAGGAAATGGCTGGTAGTTTTAATCCCCAATCACCACATCTACGATACTGCATATTTGCATAGCGCTCTGGGTTTGCCTGGTAAATATAATCCATTTTAAACAATTCCTCCTGTTAATTTATCAACAACAGGTTTCTTAAGTGCAAAATAAATAATTGTCACAACCAATACTCCAACACCAAAGGCAAAAAAGAATCCTTGTGGTGAAGCTTCATTATAATATTTTACAACAAAAGCATTGAATGCCTGCGAAACTGCATCAGAAATCATCCAAAGTGACATCATCTTAGAAGCATGTCTTTCTGGAGCTAATTGTGTAGACGCCGCTAGAGAAACAGGACTAACCAAAATTTCACCAACACTTGAAAATAACAAACTAGCTAAAGGCCAAACTGGCGAAAACATAGATCCATCAGCATGTAAAGCATATCCTCCACCTAGAATAAACATACCTAATGACGCTAAAACCATTCCTATAGCCATTTTAGTAACAATTTTAGGCTGTTTCTTACCTAACTTATCCCAAAGGTAAGCAAAAAATGGTGTTCCAATCAAAATAACAAGAGGATTTACAGATTGATACCAAGAAGCTGGAACCTTGAAGGAACCAATTCCATCAAAAACACGCGTATCAGCTGTCACTGGAATAGTTGAAAATTGTTGGTCATAAATTGTAAAGAAAGCCACTAAAGCAATAAATATTGGGATATAAGCACCAACTTTTCTCCTGTCATGAGTTGTTAGTTTCTTATCTTTAAAAATTGAGGCAAAAATCGCTATTACAATAATCACACAAAGAAATGGTACAAAAGCAGAAAATGAATCTAAAGTTAGTATTCCGTTTTTGCTTAGAATAAAGCAAACTAAGGCAATTACTATAGCCCCTAAAATTATGCCGATAGAATAATTTCTCTTTTCATCACCAACTAAAGGATGGCTTGGTTCACGGCTAATCCCTGCTAAAAGTTTCTTGCCTGTAGTTGTAAAAACAACCAAACCAATAATCATAACAACTGCTGGTATCAAAAATCCTACATGATATCCAGCAACTCTTTGTGCATATCCAACGATAATTGGAGAGAAGAAAGAACCAACATTAATTCCAAAATAATAAATTGCAAAACCAGACTGAACTCTTTCATCGCCTTCTTCATAAAGTCCACCAACTAATGTTGAAACATTTGGCTTCAAAAGACCAGTTCCTAGAACTAAAAGAACAATTGCAACCAAAAGCCCATCTACACCTAAAGGAAGCCCAAGAACTATGTGACCAGCGGCGATAATTGCACCACCAATAATAACACAACGATATTGACCGAGTATACGATCTGCAATCCAACCACCAATAACGGAAGACAAATAAATAAAAGAACCAAACAATGTGGTTATCATCATAGCATCGGTGTGGCTCAAGCCTAAACCACCATTATTTAACGTATCATAAAGGAAGAAGATTAAGATTGCCTTCATTCCATAATAACTAAATCTTTCACAGACTTCAGTAGAAAAAAGATTTAGCAGTCCAAAAGGTTGTCCAAAAAAACTTCTGGACTTTTTATCACTAATTTCATTCATATACTAATATTATACGCCAAATCAGTGTTCTTAAAATAAAGTAATGGAGCGATAGCATCTGATTTTCAGTTAAAAAATAATTCCCCTCCTGTGGAGGGGTGCCTGAAAGGCGGGGTGGTTAATTAAAAATTAAAGCCAATAGCGGATAACTGTTTCTTACCTTCTTCAGTAATCATATCAGTAGTCCAAGCTGGTTCCCAAACCCAATTTATTACAACTTCACCGTCAACAACACCTTCTAAAGCCTGTTGAGCCTGCATCTCAATTTGCCCCGTCAAAGGACAAGCGGCTGTTGTTAAAGTCATATTCAAAGTTGTGATCTTAAAATCATCATTATAATCAATCCCATAAAGCAACCCCAGATCAACAATAGAAATACCTAATTCTGGATCAACAACCGGCAAAAGCGCATTTTTAATTACTTTATCATATTCTTTCTTCTCCGTTTGATTCATTTTATGCCCCAATCACACCAAAACCAAGTAATGCAAATATGACAATACCGATAAATACTCTATAAATTGCGAAAGGACGATAGCTAATCTTAGAAATAACGCTCATAAACCACTTGATTACGGCATAACCAACAACAAACGAAACAATTGTTGCAATAGTTGTTGGTCCCCATCCAGGAAAACCAAATGCAGCCGTTGCTTCCCCGTCTTTAAAAACAGAAGCGATTTCAAGAATTGCAGCACCAAAAACTGAAGGTATTGCCATATAAAAACTAAATTTAGCAGCTCCTGCTCTAGAGAATTTTAACAGACGACCTAAAGTCATAGTTGAACCAGAGCGAGAAACCCCAGGAATTAATGAAAGACATTGTGCTAAACCAAACAAAACAGACTTAACCGTATTCATATCTTCCAAATGTTGCTCTTCTGGACAAACCGAATCAACAATCCACAAAATAATACCAAAGATAATTAATACAGCTGCTGTTGCCCAAAGAGTTCTAAATTCGTTTTCAATCAAATCTTTAAATAATACACCAGCAATAACAATCGGAATAGTCGCAAAAACAATATACCACCCCATCTTTGCATCTTTATCAAAAGAAGAAAATCCATCACTAAATTTAGTAAAAGATTTAATCCAAGCTAAGAAAATTCTAACAATATCTTTCCAAAAATATAAAATTACCGCGGCTTCAGTCCCAATCTGAATAATTGCCGAAAAGGCAGCTCCTGAAAAATCAGCTGTTGACCAGCCCTTCATTAATTTTGAAACTAATTCAAGATGTCCGGAAGACGAAACTGGCAAAAATTCAGTTAAACCTTGAACAACACCTAATATAATTGATTGGATCCAAACCATTATTTTTTCTCTTTCTAACCTTATTTTATTCTTAAAAACTAAATTAATGCTGTTGTCACTTTTTGACTATTATTATGCAAAATATCTAAACGTTCAGCTAACATTTTCTCTAATTCAGCAGGCTTACGTCTCTTGAATAATTTACGATAGCTTTCCTCTAAAGGCGTTTTTTCTTCAACATCTTTATGTCCAACACCATCCGATCCATGCAAAATTGCATTTTCACCACATTCATCACATTCCCAGTCGGCAGGAACATCTGCATCAACCGAAAAAAAGACTTTTGTTTGATGTCCATTAGGACAATCATAAAGCACTTCAAAACGAGGAGAAAGCTCAAATTGTTCTTCTTCTATATCGTCCTCTAATTCACCATCGCGCCACATTATTTCTCCTTATCTATTTTTATACAGATTTTTAAACTACTATTATAACGAAAAATATAAATAATTATTCCGTCTCTGTCCCATCAGTAGTATCATCATTATCTTTATACGCAGGAACTAAAGTTGTATCATGACTCAAAGCCACAGCTGGCTTGATATCGACTACATTTACACATCCTTTAGGACTTGCAAGCATTTGAGACCCATCGCTTGTCGCAATCAAATCTTCTTTATTTAATTCAGTAAAACTACCACCAATAATCACATCAATCAAACCATCTTGTCTATCATCTAAAATCATAGTAACATTAGGAAAGTATTGAGCTAATGTATAAGCTTGCCGAATAGCACTAGATCCATATCTAATTTGTGTATCACTAGTATTAAATGGTGCTGTATCAACAGATGTAATTGAAAAACCACGCATATTTAATGCATCTGAAACAGCTGTTGCAAAACCAGCCTTCCCTGACCCATTCAAAACTCGTAATGATATCCCACTAGGATCAACTGGTGCAACGTTTTTCTCTAAACAAGGTAATTTATATTGACTTTGTTCATTTGAAGATGTTACAGTAGAACTTGAAGGAAACATAACAGAAACAAAGAAGAAAAGCGCAATAAGAAAAACAACAGTAAAAAAAGAAACTAAAACCGTCCAACCAAGATTTTTTCTTTCTCGCTTGTAAGTTATTTTGAGTTCATCAATCTTTTTTCTATTATTATTATCCGACATTGCACTTCCTAATTTCTCATTTTCTTAAAGCTACAGTTGAAACCAATATTGGCTCTGGCAATTCCGTTTCACCCTCTAAATGCCTATCTATCGCCGCGGCAGCCGAACGCCCTTCTGCAATAGCCCAAACAATTAAACTTTGACCACGTCCAGCATCTCCAGCTACAAAAACATTTTCCAAAGAAGTCTGAAAATTATCATCTCTCGCAATAGCCCGAGGTCCCATTTTGACTTCCAATGCATGATCTGAACCTAGTTTACCACCACCAAAAAGAGTTTCAGTTTCAGGTCCTTTAAAGCCTACAGAAATCAAAACTAAATCTACGGGAATCTCTCTTTCCGTCCCTTCAATAGGTAAAAACTTACCATCTTTAAATTCCACATTCGCCAAAACAGCAGCTCTATCATTTCCTTGTTCATCACCGACAAATTTTGTAGCAGTTGTTTCCCAAAGATAACTTGATTTACCAGTTTCCTCCCCCTCTTCTATTGAACTAGAAGGAGTATAAAGCGAAGGGTATGTTGGCCAAGGTTGTTTCCCGTAAAATCTTCTAGCTGAATCACTAGCTTCACCGTCTCTCTCTTTAGGTGGTTGTGGCATAACCTGCAAAGTTGTAACCATTTTAGCACCTTGTCGTAAACTGGTCCCCAAGCAATCTGAACCAGTGTCACCACCGCCAATAATTAAGACATTTTTGCCCTGAGCAGAAAGCATCTCACGTTTTGCTCCATCTTCATTAACTATTTCTTCGCCTAAAACTGCTCTTGTTGCATCAGGTAAAAAATCCATGGCAAAATGGATACCGTTTAATTCACGACCTTCCATTTTCAAATCATTTGGAACACTTGATCCAGTGGCAATTAAAACTGCATCAAATCTCTGACGAAGTTCTTCAAAACTCAAATCATTTTTCCCATTTCCACCAATCTTGACACCGCAACGAAAACGCACGCCTTCAGCTTCAATTTGATATATACGACGATCAATAATTTTCTTTTCCATTTTAAAATTTGGAATACCATAGCGCATCAATCCACCAGGTTTTTTATCTTTTTCAAAAACTACAACTGTATGACCAGCTCTAGTTAATTGTTGAGCAGCAGTCAATCCAGCAGGACCTGAACCAATAATAGCTACAGTCTTCCCAGTAACCTTTTCTGCTGGGATAGGATGAACATATTCTCTCCTAAAGGCAATATCAGAAATTGCCAATTCAATATTCTTGATTGTTACAGCAGGATTAATTGACCCCAGAACACAGCCCTGTTCACAAAGAGCAGGACAAAGTCGTCCGGTGAATTCAGGAAAATTATTAGTAAGAGATAATCTATGGTAAGCTTCTCTCCATTTTCTATTCCAGACTAAATCATTAAATTCTGGAATTATATTACCCAACGGGCAAGAAAAATGACAAAAAGGAACACCACAATCCATACATCTACTTGCTTGTGGCTCAGTTTTATCAATTTGCGGACGACCTTCAATTTTTTCGTGAACATCACAATAATCAGATAAACGCTCATTAACAGAACGTTCACCTGGAATATCTCGTTCAGTAATCTTAATAAATCCTCTTGGATCTGCCATAAATATATTATACCTGTTTTGGGTTAATCTGCGTAATGAACATTAATCGATTCCGCAATATTTCGATCAACCCCAAGTCTTTCTGCACCTTTAGAAATAACTTTTCCTCCAAAGCCACAATTCTGGCAAACTTGAATATTTGCACCTTCAGTCAACCCTATTTCTCTTAATCTAAAACACTGATCTGGACTTAAATTAACTGAATCAATAATTAAATTTTTTTGTAATTCGCAATCTTCTAAGTTTGTTACTTTTTTAACAGTCTTTTTATCAACCATACTAATCAAAAATATCTAACAAGAAATATTACTTATAACAGTTTTATCCATTACTTTATCCATTGTGAGATGAATAATTTGGAGCATCAATAATATTTGCTAAATCGTGTGGATGACTTTCTCTTAATCCAGCAGAAGTAATTCTAACAAACTTACCTTTCTTTTGGACCTCTTCAATAGTTCTAGCGCCAAGGTAAAACATAGACTGATGTAAACCACCAACGAGCTGATAAACAACACTTGATAATGTTCCACGATAAGGAACTTGTCCTTCAATTCCTTCTGGAATAATCTTTTCATCCGAGTCAACATCAGCTTGGAAATAGCGATCTTTAGAATAGCTCTTTTTACCACGACTAGACATAGCACCCAAAGAACCCATTCCTCTATATTGTTTGAATTGTTTACCGTTAACAAACACTAAATCTCCAGGGCTCTCTTCACAACCAGCTAAAAGACTTCCCAGCATAACCGTATCTGCTCCAGCAACCATAGCTTTAGCAATATCACCTGAATATTGTAAACCACCATCAGCAATAATTGGGATATTATGACGCTTTCCTGCCTTAGCAGCTTCATAAACAGCTGTAACCTGAGGGACACCAACACCAGCAACAACACGTGTTGTACAAATAGATCCAGGGCCAATTCCAACTTTAACAGCATCAACACCAGCTTGAATCAAGGCCTCAGCTCCTGCTTCAGTAGCAACATTACCACCGATAATGTCGATATCTTTGAAGAAAGGATCCGACTTGATTTTTACAATCATATCCAACATAGCATGCGAATGCCCATGAGCTGTATCTACAACTAGAACATCAACACCTGCCTCTGCCAAAGCAGTTGCCCTTTGCCAAGCATCACCAAAGAAACCGATAGCAGCACCTGCTAGCAAACGCCCTTGCTTATCTTTTGAAGCATTTGGGAATTGATTAGTTTTAACAAAATCTTTTACTGTTATCAAACCGCCCAAAGTTCCATCTTCGTTAATCAAAGGTAATTTTTCAATTCTATTCTTCGCTAAAATAGCTGAAGCATCTTCACGAGAAACCCCAACTGGTGCAGTAATTAAATTATCTTTAGTCATAATATCTCTAACTAAAGTTGATTCATAATCTGCAACAGGAACAAATCTTAAATCACGATTAGTAATAATACCAATCAAGCGATTATTGTCATCGACAACCGGTAAACCAGAAACACGATATTGTCCGCAGAGTTCATCTAATTTAGCAATTGTTACATCAGGAGTGATAGTTACAGGATTGTCAATCATCCCTGACTCAGAACGCTTAACAAAATCAACTTCTCTTGCTTGATCTTCAATCGAAAGATTACGGTGCAAAATCCCTATTCCGCCTTGTCTTGCCATTGCAATTGCCATTCTACTCTCTGTAACTGTATCCATAGCAGCTGATAACAAAGGAATTTTTATAGAAATATTTTTAGTCAATCTAGATCGTGTGTCCACCTCTGAAGGAATAACATCAGTCTCATTCGGCAGCATCAACAAATCATCATAAGCGTAACCTACATATTCAAAAGGATTATTTTCAGACATTAACGACCTCCATATTTTCTATCTGTTTCATTATATTATACACTAATTTTTCTTAATTTTTAACGATTCTTTTGCGCTGACGTTTACGTTTTTTATCAACTGGCTTCAAATCTTTTTCAGAAATTTCAACCTTTTTAAAATTCGTATTCTTTTGACCTCTATTATGCTGTTTAGAGTTACGATTTCTACTATTATTTTTAGAATCTTTGGATGAAGTCTTAGAATCTTTCGGCACTTCTTTCAGATAATTCTTGACATCATGAGAAATCCCAAGTAAATCTTTCCATTCATCTTGTGACGAATATGATTCTTCAGGTTCAATATCTTCTAGATTTAATTCTTCAGCAATATTTTTCCAGCGTTTCATATCTTCCCAATCAACAAAAGTGACTGCTGTTCCCTTTTCTCCAGCCCTGCCAGTTCTTCCAGTTCTATGAATATAACTTACAGAATCATCAGGACACTCATAGTTCACCACTAAGGTAATTCCCTCAATATCGATACCTCTAGCTGCCACATCAGTTGCAACCAAGATAGCTGCCTCACCACCTCTAACAGATAAGTCAGCATTTTTAAATTTCGCCAAAGCTCTTTCTCTTGCATTTTGCCCCATATTCCCTTGCAGGCAAAAGACATTGAATCCTCTGTCTTTTAAATCATTTGCTGTTTTTTCAGCTCTAAACTTTTGCTGAGTAAATATAATCGTTTTTCCTCGATTAGGTTTTTGTAACATTTTCGCCAAAAAATCAGGCTTGTCTAAATAATGAACCCTAAATACAAAATTATCAATCTGATCCACTCTAGAACTAGTCTCATTTACACCGATAGTAGAAATTCTGATCGGATTATTCATACCTTTTCTGGCCAAAAGCATTATCTCACCAGGTAAAGTTGCTGAAAACAAAAGAGTTTGACGTTCTTCTTTGGAAGGTAAATTATCAATTATTTCCCTAATATCATCAATGAAACCAAAATTTAACATTTGGTCTGCTTCATCCAAAACCAAATACTTTGCCTCAGATAGATCTAAATGTCTATGTTTAATCATGTCTAAAATACGACCAGGTGTTCCAACAATAATATCACACCCATCTGAAAGCTGTTTAGCTTGTTTTTTAATATCAGTTCCACCGTAGAGTAAAGCAATTTTAACCTTATCTGTTCTTGCCTGAGATGCAACTTTCAATTCCTTTTCAACCTGAATAGCCAACTCACGTGTCGGTAAAATTATAATTGCCTTTGGTATTTTATTTCCTCCATTAATTTTTTCCAAAAGAGGTAAACCAAAAGCAAAAGTTTTCCCAGTACCTGTTTTAGCCTGACCTATAATATCCTTCCCCTCTAAAGCAGAAGGTAATGTTAATTCTTGAATTTCAAAAGGAGAGTCAATTCCAGCAATTTTTAACGACTCAACTGTTTCAGACCTCAATCCAAAATCAGCAAAAGTTTTTTTAATCATTAATTATATTATAACCCAGTACAATATAGGAGCATAATATCTGAACCTAATACAAGGGTTATCAATTGGTTTATTTGTAACTTAAATTATCACCAATACAATTAACTAGGTCATCAATTTTAGGACCAGATTTAAGAATTCCTCGAGAAAGAGAAGGGATAACATTTTTAATTGCTTGTCCGAAAACATCTTCTAATTCTTTTTTACCTGCTCCTTGAGCCCCGATTCCAGGAGAAAGCAACGGTCCTGAAAAATCACTAAGATTAACACCAGCTTTTTTAGCCCCATCTCCAATTGTGGCACCAACAACTAGTCCAACTGTTGGAAATTCAAATTGAACATTTTGATTTTCGGCAAAGTTAAAAACAGTTTTAGCCAAAGAATTTCCATCTGATAGAATCGCATGTTGTTGATTATATGCCTCTGGATTTGATGTTAAGCAAAGTAAAAATATGGTTTTCCCATTATCAGAAGCAACTTTAATTAACTCACTCGTTGATTCAACACCCAAATAAGGAGAAACAGTTAAGGCATCACAAACAAAAGGAGCTGTTGGACTAACAAAAGCATCAGCGTACCCTTTCATAGTTGAGCCAATATCTCCACGTTTAGCATCCATAATAATTGGAAGATCAGTCCAGCTTTTAAGTTCTTCCAAAACAGCAAGTCCTTTACTTCCTTGTCTCTCAAAAAGAGCAAGTTGAGGCTTTAGACAAATTTCTTTATTTTTATATTTTTCGCTAGCTTCATTTGCTGAATTAATAGTTATTTTAGCAAAATCTCTAACTCCTGTCGAAGAATCACTCAAACCCCAATCTGCAAGCAGATTAGGGTGAGGATCAATTCCTAAGCATAAGTCTATGCTAGTAAAATTACTTCTAGTTTTAGGCATCACGTTTCTTGAAACAAATCAATGCAGGAATAACTAAAATAAGTAACCAAATTACTAACCCCAAGAATGACTGCACATGAGTAAATGCTTTTACAACACTACCATCAGAAAGTATGGAGTTATTCGCACCTTTTACTCCAGAATACATAAATGAGTTTGCCAAAGATCCAGGAAGACAATTATTCAAAATTGCTATCCATGCTTTACCAACAACGGCAGTTATCATTTGAATAATCCCAGTGAGAACTTCGTAAAAAACCACAAAGATAGCGATTGCAGCCGCTGAGTTTTTAACTAAAAAGCCAATTGCAAAGCACATTAAAGATAAAAGTATAATTGCCAAAACAGTACAACCAAGATGAATAAGTATTTTATGGCTAAATTCATCTCCAAATGCAACATGAAAATTTGGTGTTACAGCGTAACATAAAAAGAACGAAACCAAAAGCGAAACCAAACTTACAATTCCTGAATAGACAATAACCACAATAGCTTTAGCCGAAAAAACTTTTACTCTATTTGGATTTGCCAAAAGCGTAGTATTAATTGTTTTAAAAGTATACTCATTTGTCACCATCAAAATTGCAAAAATAACTAAACAAATTATCATCAATGAAGAAAAAATTCCTGAATAATCCCAGATCTGCGGAGTTCTACCTTCTCTTTCTAACATTTTTTTGAATGTTTCACTTGTTGCATAGCGATTATTCATATAAGCGCAAAAAGCTGTACCACCTCCCGCCACCATAACCAACGAAAGAATTGAGATGACCCAAGTTGATTTTAGAGAAGCAACTTTATCCCACTCTGATTTAATTAAATTTAACATAATTTCTCCTATCTATTTAAAATTTAAATTTATTGTAATTTTGGAAGAGCTAATGAATCTGATGTTGAATCTAAAGAAGGAATGGCAGAAAAATCAGTTTTATATTCAACTGAAGATTCTGTTAGCTTCATATATGCATCTTCAAGAGACTCGTTGCCATCTCCACCTAATCTTTTTATATCATCCAAAGAGCCAGTTGCAAGAACTTTTCCTCTTCCAAGAATAACAAGCCCATCAACTGTTTGCTCCATTTCCGACATCAAATGTGAAGAAATAAATACTGTTCTACCAGACTTAGCAAATCCTTTACAAAGATCTCTAACCCACTTTACGCCTTCTGGATCTAAACCATTTACTGGTTCATCTAAAATCAGGATTTCTGGTTTGCCTAAAAGAGCAGCAGCAATTCCAATTCTCTGCCCCATACCTAATGAATATTTACCAGCATTCTTTTTAGCAACAGAAGTTAAACCTGTCATCTCAAGAACTTCATCAACTCTCGATTTTGGTTCTCCAATTGAATCAGCAATAAATTTTAAGTGATTATAAGCCGAACGTGATTTATGAAAAGCGGTAGCATCAATCATCGCACCAACAACATGCATTGGGTTTTGTAAATTTATATATTTCTTCCCGTTTAATAAAATTTCACCAGAAGTAGCATTATCTAGACCTAACATACAGCGCATTGTTGTTGTTTTACCAGCCCCGTTTGGTCCCAAAAAACCAGTTACTTTCCCTTTCGGAACATTAAAACTGATATTATCGACAGCTAATTTATCTCCAAATTTTTTTGTCAAATTCTTGACTTCAATTGAATAATCCATACTCATATTATACACTAAATCATTTAAATAAAAATATCGTTCATTCAAAAACTTTTATAATTCAGTCCGCCCGACTGGGGTCGAACCAGCAACCTTCAGAACCGGAATCTGACGCTCTATCCATTGAGACTACGGGCGGAAATTTATAAATATATTATACCTGTATCTCACCCAAAACAGCCTTTAAGGCTATATCTGTGCGATACTGCATTCCAGGGAAATCAATATTCTTAACAAAATTATACGCTCTTTCTCGAGCTGTTTTTAAAT
>JAISHP010000054.1 GCA_031262545.1 Candidatus Ancillula hodotermitis
GATCGATACAACCTCAAGACCCTGAATCAGCTTATCTTGCCACTTCCCCTGCTTAACAGCAGCAACTAAGCCAAGGCCAATTCCTAGAATTAACCACATAACCGCTGCCACAATTGCAATAGATACAGTCACACCCATGCGATCGACAACCAAATCGGTTACCGACTGATTTAATAAGAAAGAATAGCCCAAGCATGGCGCTGAACAAGTAATCGCGGCTGCGGCTGCCGCCTCACCCCCAAAACTGCGCCCCACAAAAATTCCTTGCAAGAAATTCCAAAACTGTTCCCAAAGCGGAACATCAAGACCCATTAAATGTCTAGTATCCTGATAATCTTGGACAGAACAAGGCTTGCCGCAGACAGCACTGATATTCGCTTCTGGGAAAATGTTAAAGATCATAAAAGTAATAGCCGTAATGATAAAAATAGTCAATATCATCCAACCAAATTTAACTAACAGGTATTGCATTTTTGCCATTATAATTCCTTCGCCCCCAACTTGTCACCCAAAACATTAAATGCTAAAGTAATAGCAAAGAGAAAAATTGCTGGAAATATTAAAAACCAAGGGTCAACATAAATCCAGTTAATTGCTTCCGCAATTGAACGCCCCCAACTTGGTGTTGGCGCAGTAATTCCAACCCCAAGGAAACTCAAAGCTGCTTCCGAACCAATCATTGCTGGAACTGAAATAGTTGTAAAAATCAACACAGTTTTCATCAAATTAGGCAAGATGTGCCTAAAAATAATATGACGATTCTTTACACCCATCACCTTAGCTGCAACAATAAACTCTTCATTTTTAAGGCGCAGACTCTCGTTACGAACAACTCGAGCAATCCCTCCCCAGCCGAAACAGCCAATAATCAGAATCAATAGCAAAATGCGTGGAAACCAATCTGGAACTACCCCTGACAAAGCAATCATAAATATAAGAGCTGGGAAAAGTAGAACCAGATTAGTTATTTGACTTAAGAAAATGTCCAACTTTCCGCCGTGATAGCCGGCAAATAATCCCACAATAACACCGATAATAATGCTCAGTATTGTTGCTCCTAATCCGACAATCAAACTAGTTCGTGCACCAAAAGTCACAATAGCAAATAAGTCGCGCCCAGTTGTTGGTTCAACTCCAAACCAATGCTGTAGGGTCGGACCAGTCAGCGGAACTCCATCCGAATTGAGTAAATCCAGATGATATGTATATGGGTCATTGCCAGTTAACGCAGCCAAAGCATCAGCCAAAATTGCCAACAAAACAATCACAATAATAATTAGCAACGGGATTTTAGCATTAAATAACAGTTTTTTCATCATACGCCTTTTTATTTCGAAGTAGATTAACGGAAAACTAGTATTCTAGTTGATGCCGATTTTAAAGTAAACTGGATAAGCCGGGAAAGATCCAATATAAAATCCACTTACCTTAGAACCAATAATATACGTATTCTTATTATAAAGCAGCGGAACAACTGGTGCTTGCTCCATAATTTCTTTATCAATTTCTGCCCAAAGTTGACCTGCCTTAGTTTCATCAATTTCGCTTTGTGCTGCCGCAATCTTCTGATCAACATCAACCGAAGAAAAGCGCGAAAGATTATAGTTGCCATTACCAATCTGATTACTAGCAAAAAGTGGTTGTAAATTAGCATTAGCCGAAGGATAGTCCGGTTGCCATCCTGAAATTACTAAATCAAATTCACCACTTCCCGTAATAATATCATTTGCAGTATCACTATCAACCTCTTTTAGAGTAACCTTAATTCCTACTTGTTGCAAGGCTTGTTGAACAGCTTGAGCCTCATTCAAAAGAGAAGATGATGTTTCTGTTACTAAAACTAAATTGAGACTACTAATATCCACTCCAGATTCACTCAACAGAGCCTTGGCTTTATCCTGATCACCGCTAGAGCTTGCTGGATAAAGATCATAATCTTGGCGACCTTGAATTCCTGGTGTAATTAAAGTAGTAGCAAAATCGCCCGCGTTCTCTCCTCCCGCAGCAACACGAACAGCATTTTTATCTACCGCATATTCGATAGCTTGCCGAACCTTTAAATTACTCAAACCAGGACGAGTGGTATTCATAGCTAGATATTCCAATGCTCCAGCAGAAGAGGTCACCAAGCGTTTCGATGCGGTCGGATTTGCTTTAATCTGAGCCAATTTCTGTGGTGAAACGAAATCACTAGAAAACGCTGTCTGATCATTACCAGTATCGGCAATCAAACGGTCAGTTGCAGTCTCAGCCGACTGCCCCAACAACTCGATAATTTTTTGTGGCTCTTTACCATCAAAGGTTCGCTCATCATCAGTTGCCTGATCCCATTGGTCATTCTTAACTAACACCATCTGCTTGCCAACTTCATAACTGTCTACTTTATAAGGACCCGAAGAAACTGGCTTTTTGCCATAATCTGCTGTTTGAACTGTCCCTTTTGGTACTGGCGAAAAAGCCGGTTGCGAAGCAATCCAAGGCCAATCTCCATAAGAGCGGTTTAAATTAAATACTATAGTTTTATCATCTGGTGTCTGAATTGATGCTAAATCTTGACCAGAAAAAGGACCTTCATAAGTATCACCATCCTCTAATAGATCTTTGTGATAAGTTAACCCACCTGACAATTCAGGAGCAAAGGAGCGTTCAATCCCCCATTTAATATCCTGCGACGTAATTTCAGCACCAGTTTCAAACTTAATCCCATCCTTTAGATGATAAGTCCAAGTCTTCCCATCATTACTAACTTCACCAATATTTGTTGCCAAATCTGGAACAACTGTAGTTTCACCTCCACTGTCCGAAACATCCCAAGTTGTCAACTTTCTCTCAATATAAGCTGAATATGTTATTGCTAAATTTTGACTCTTTGCTGGATCAAGATCAACTTTTTTAGAACTACTCAAAATATACAGAGTATCATCCGCATTTGACGAACTACTTCCACAAGCTGTCAGGGCCAATGTCATCATCATACAGAAAGCTACAAATGTTACTACTGCTATTTTTGCCCGATATTGATGTTTTACCATGATTATCCTTTCTGTTGATGCGCCTTCACGCTTTATTTTCCTACTAACTCACTGATTTAGTGAGTTAGTAATATTATACACTAGACTTTAACAAAAAAGTAGTAATAAAAACGATATGCCATTATAAACAATTAAGCAAAATACTCGACTTGAAACTATACGTTAGCTTGGCACAATTTTTCTAATGCTTAAATTATACACCAGATTCAAAGTCATCAAAAAGATATTTTGAACGAATATATTCTTTCATAAAAGGAATTGCAAATTTTAAATAACCACGTTTAGGAGAAGAGATAACTCCATAATTAATTAACCTATTGCGATATTGACCTGCATAATTAGCATCGACATTCATTCGTTTATCTACATCAGAAACTGAACTATCTTGATTATCTTCAGCCATTGCGACTAAAAACTCGCGATCTCTTCCGGAAATATCTTGCAAAGTGAGTTCGATAATTGATGACTCAATATGTTTCTGAGAATTCTTAATTGCTTCTTCAACATCTTCACTATCAATCTTATCCTTATCTCCAGCTTGATTCCAAGTTTCATATCCAATCAGCTGCATCAAAAATGGAAAACCAGCTGTAGATTTGACTAACTCATCCAAAGCTTTATTATCAATCTTTTTATCATGCTTCTCAATTGTGCGCCTAATAACAGCCTTTGTTTCAGAACTAGATAATGGCTGCAATTCATATTTTCTTGAACGCGAAATTGAAACCATCAATGATATCACGTCGACCAGCAAACAACTCAGGCATACTACCAAAAGAAGGCTTAAATGGATTCATATATAAAAACTCCTTTATATTACTTAACACTTTTATAAACTAAAAGTATTTTTATATTATAGCAGTATATTTTTGTCAGCACTGCCTAATCTACTTAAGGCTAGACATACATATATGCCAACAATTACTTCAAAATGTAGCACATATTTTGAGCCAAATCTTTTGCCCTCTCTTCTCCTGAAACAGATTTCACAATCTCAAAAGCGAAATCAAAAGCAGCACCAGGACCGTGCCCTGTAATTATATTACCATCAGTTGTAGTCTGTTCAGCCGTATATTTTGCTCCAGGAGCTAATATTTGTTGCTCAATTCCAGGAAAACACGTGTAATTTTTATTATTCAAAATCCCCCACTGTCCAAGCAAATATGGAGCTGCACAAATCGCTGTCAATTTTGTTGATGAATTTAGATCTTTATTTTTTTCTTGGTAAACCCACTTAACTCTATTGCCGTTTTTTTCAAAACCAGCTAAAACATCACCGCCTGGAATCATTAAAACATCATAACTCAATAAATCACTGTCACTCAAATCTGAAAGTAATTTTTCAGGTTCTAATTTTACTTTCCAACCTAACTTAGCTGGTTCAATCTTTTCTCCAAGTGAAATAACATCAACCTCATAGCCTGCACGAACAAAAACATCAGCAGGAACGACTAATTCAGAATCTTCAGACCCTCCAGGGACTACAAATATTGCAACTTTTACCATAATTTATATTATACTATTTACTCTCGTTTGAAAATTATTCTGGGAGTGCGGACTTTTTTCCATACTTTTTTGAATCATGATTTTCATTTTTTCTTAAGACTCCAACATTAATTTGTTTATTGTTTTTGGAACCACATCAAACATTATACATTTTTGGAA
>JAISHP010000109.1 GCA_031262545.1 Candidatus Ancillula hodotermitis
TTTATTGATTTTTGTTTTATTATTTTTTAAATCAAGTATTGTAAATTTAGCAAGCGCTGCTGATTCATCAGATGTTTCTTTTGGTGTTTCTGAATTTGGTGGGACCTGGAAAGACGGCAGTAATATTTCTGTAAATGTTGATTATAATGCTTGTAAATCAAAACTAGGATTACAAAATATTACTGTTACTCAACTTCAAAATTGTGCTGAAATTAATGATAATAATATAATCAAAACAAATAATAGATTTATCGGCTGGGGAAAATATGGAGATAATGCTAATTTAGATCCTTCAAATACCATTGAAAATTTAACACCAGGATCAACTACAAAAGTAAATTCTCTTTATCAAGTTGGTTCTAGAGGAACAGCTGCCTTAATTAGTCAGTTACCAAGCCCAAGCATTCGTTGGGATTATGGTGATATTATTGCCGGTGATTATTGTGCAACGAGCCAAGGGAAAAATGGTCAATATTATTTGTTGGCTGGGATTGGACTTAATACTAAATTCGGACAAGCAATTATGATTAAATGTGTAGTTCCTGATGGGCAAGATGAAGGGAATTGGCAATTAGTTGCTGATTCAGGAGCATCCGAATTTTTATCAATTGGAGATGCTAAAGATTCAATTAAAAAGGCAATTCCTGATATTGCTGGTGATGTAATTAAATTACTTTCTGGTGACACACAAATTTCTGAAGGGGCTAAGCTTTATGCTATGTTTGCTGAAACTGTTAAGTTAACTTTAGATCCATCGTTTTCAGGTAAGGATAATGGAGGGGCGAAAGATCAGAATTCTATCATATTTGAATGTCTAAAGGGTAAAACTCCTGCTCAAGACCCTAAATGTATTCACAGTCAAACTAAGTTTGCTGCACAAGGTAAAAATTATGTTTTAGATGGTTGGAAAAATTCACAAAATAAATTTTTAACTTGGATTGATATTCAAAATACTACTTTAGATTCTAATGTGACATTTTATGCAACTTATAAATACATTCAATCTCCTGTTGATGATAAAAATGATTCTAAAAACAAAGATCAAAAAGATAAAAATGTTACTAAAAGTAGTGATAAAACAAAAAATTCTGTTGATTTGAAGTATGAAATGAATGGTTCTCCTAAATCTGCTCAAGAATCTACAAAATCAAGTGAACAAATATTAGCTGCAACAGGTTTTAATTTTCTGGTTGGTTTAAGTATTATTTTGTTATTAATTATTTTGAGCGTTGGGTTTGCTTACTTAAAATTTAAGTCAAGGCTATCTGATAAACTATAATCTATAGTAATTAATTAGTAATTTACGAGAAAATGCAAATAGTGGTGCGAGCTAAACCGGGGTCAGGGAAGGTTAGTAAAGGCTCTAAATATGGACTTGTAGAGGAAGTTCTGGAGAAAGAGTGGACTGGAAAGTGTCCAGAATATCAGGTGTATGTTTCAGCAAAAGCGATTGATGGTGCAGCGAATAAAAGCATTATTTTATCACTTGCTGAATATTTCAAAGTTTCAAAATCTAATGTTGTTCTTAAAAAGGGGAGAACAAGTAAAATTAAGATTTTTGAGATTGGGTAAAATTGGTAACTATCCGCTATTTATTTACTGATTTATGTGGTAATTCAGGAACTAGTGAGGCTATAACTGCTGCAAAAGCAACAAATACTAAATTATCAATAGGGAAGCAGAGTAATAATAGTAGAATTACCATTAGAGGTTTACGCATAATATATCCAGTAATACTTGCTGTGCAAACTGTTACAGCTAAAACAGTTGGCATACCGGTTAGTAATGAGAATGCATAACCAATGGCAACTCCAGAAAAAATAACTGGGAAAATGTTACCGCCTCGCCATCCTGTATTATAGAGTAATGGACAAAGGATTACTTTAGCTAAAGCAATGAGAAACAGAGCGATTGCACCAAGCGTTTTGTAATTATTTATCAAATCTGTCATTTGCGCTTCTCCTGAAAATAAAGATAGCGGCAACAGTCCTCCTAAAATACCTAATATTAGGCCTGATATAATTGGAAGGATAATGGCATGTTCGGCGAATTTTCTGCTAATTATGTTACTAAGGTTATCTGCTAATGAATAAAATATTCCAAATATGACTCCAAGAGCAATGGCGGGAATAGACCAGAGTAAATCTCCTGATTGCCAATCAATTGTTTCAAAACGTGGGAGTCCTTCTAATCCACCAATCTTTTTAGTTAGGATTGCAAAGCTTGTGAAGGCAGAAAAGGTTACAGTTAAGTAAATGACAACTTTTTGACGTTTTAGTAAATCTGATTGTTTCCCATTATCAAATGGTGCGATAAAACCAAATAAAGGTGCACCGAAAATACTACCAAGAACAGCTATAATGCTCATTTCGCAAATGTTAGCATTAATTTTGGCGTATTTTGACTTTAGGTTTCGGAAATGATCAGCAATCCAAACAGCCATACCAGCAATTACGCAACTTAGTCCAGCTTCAGGACCGATTACACCACCAAAAACTAAAGGGATTAGAGCTAAGATTAATACTTGATACAATTTGTGATAACGATACGTTCCGGTTTGTTTGATTTCACCTAAAGCTTGTTCAAACTTAACAACCCTTTTGCCCCATTTGAACTCTAGTAGACCAATTACGAGACCGCCAATAGTGCAGACCGCAGCGGGATAACTTAGATTAACGACTCCTTCAGAAATTCCATAATTAGAATTGAAGAAGTGGATTAAGGAATGGGGAAGTTGTTGCCAAAATACATCGTATGACCACTGAACCAAAAAGAGAAAAAGCCAAGAGATGGAACCAACAATACTACCAAGAATTAACGCAAAGAAAATAGCCACAGGAATGCCAGTCATTTTAGCCGTTATTTTCTTTAACAAAGTTAACAGAATAGATTTTTGTGCCATATATACATTATAGTATTTGAATAAACTGAATATTCATTTGATTTTCATCCAGCTATGACAGCGTTTTTAATGAGCAAAAGCCCACAACAAGTCTGGAATAAAAAATTAGAACATTTAGGTCTTAGATCTTGAAGTAGAGATAAAAGTATCTAAGACCTAAATTTAAATAATTTCTCTAACAGCCACTAATATGGATAATGTATTATTTTACCGAAAATGATAAAATAATAAATTTTCCCTATTTAAAATGAAAAAGATAAAAATTTAGAAAAAATCTTAAAAAAAATATATATAATATTAAAAATTAGATAAAACGTTGCACTTCTAATTAGAATTTAGGCTGCTACAAGAATTGATGAAATTATTGAAAGGTATACTAAATGATAGGTTTAGATAAGTTTTCACAATACTTTAGAGATTGCCAAGATGAATAAGTTTTGATTGTTGGGTGGCTTGTGGATTAATTTTTGAACAAATAGGTCAAGACTTTTAACTATTCAGATTTATACTCACGTATCGCAAAATGCGCTGGATAGGGAATACCAGAAGGCGTTTGGGTAAACCAACGGAATTAGTTAACTTGTCCTTGCCGTTAGAAATTTTCATATTTTGTAGCGTGTAAGGACAAGTTTTCTGAAAAATGTGGTATAATGAGAATGTGAGTAATAAGATTCAATCTGTTAACTCTACTGAAAAAGTAGACGTTAAAGAGAATCGTTTGCTCAAACTTGACCCCGAACTTCTTAATCTGTTATTAATCGATAGAACCCGAACAACAAACAAGAAAAGCCATTACATTCTCTGGGCAACCGAAGGCTATCAAGAGCTGGGCGCAAAATATAAGTCAAACAAAGAAATTACTGCTGATTTAGTTACTGGTGAACATGGCGAAGTTATTAAACCCCGAACTGCTAAGACTAAAGAAGAGCAGAAAGCACGCACTAAAGGTAAGGCTGAAGTGTTTACCCCGAGCCATATTGTAAACGATATGAATAAGCTGGTTGAAGACAACTGGAAGAAGTCACATAAAATCACCTCTGAATGGCAGGATTTTGTCAAGCTAACCGAACTGGAAATTACTTGTGGAGAAGCTCCGTTTATTTGCTCACGATATGATGCTACTACTAGTAAACCAATTGCTCTAACTCGCCGTGTGGGGTTCTTAGACCGAAAAATGCAACAGATTAACAAGCATTGCGATACTGAAAAAGAATGGCTAGAATGGGCTAAAATTGCTTATCAAAACAGTTATGGCTATGAGTGGCAAGGTGACAATATTTTGTTGGCTCGTGAGAACTTACTTTATACTTTTATTGACTACTATAAAGCCACTAAATGGAATACTAAAAAGTCTGAGCCAAACGTGGAACTACAGGAAGAAATTGCTGAAATCATCAGTTGGAACATCTGGCAAATGGACGGTTTGAAATATACTATCCCTGAAACCAAAATAAACGCCAAGATTTATGACTGGGAAGAAGATAAGCCTGTAGAATATAAACAGATTGTTGATGAGGCTATTGAAGTTTCTGAGCAAAAACGTCAAGCTGAAGAGATTAAAAACGACCAGGATGCGATTTGGAATTTGTAGGGTAGAAGGGTAGAATAATGATAGACTTAAATAATAAGACTCAAATCAAGACAACTAAGGTAATATATCCTCAGATTTATGCTTTTACCGAACCTGAGGTTGCGAATAATAATGGCTGGATTAAGATTGGCTATACTGAGCAAAAAAATGTTGATGCTAGAATAAAACAAATTACACACACAGCTGGAGTTACGCCTAGTAAACTTTGGTCAGAACCTGCCAAATACAGCCATGAAGACAAGTGGTTTAAAGATTATCAATTTCACGATTACCTAACGAGGTTCAAAAGCATTGATCGTAGGATCGGGACTGAGTGGTTTTATTTTGATGGCACCCCTGAAAAGGCACTTGAAGATTTTAACGATTTTCGTGGAGGTCATTTCAGTCAAGAAAAAGAACAGGCAGAATATACACTTCGAGCAGAACAAGAAAAGGCAGTAAATGACACTTTAGATTATGCAAATAGCCATGAGAGCGGTGAATATCTTTGGAATGCTAAACCTCGCTTCGGCAAGACCTTAACAACTTATGATTTTGCCCGTAAATTTGGGGCTGATAAAGTTTTGGTTGTGACAAACAGACCTGCGATTGCCAATTCGTGGTTTGATGATTTTGAAAAATTTATTGCTTGGCAAACTGACTATGCTTTTGTTTCAACGAGCGATTCACTTAACGAACGACCAGTTTTAACTAGAGAAGATTTTAATAAGCAATTATCAGCACTTGACGGCAAAAAGAAAATGATTGCCTTCATTTCATTGCAAGATCTAAAGGGTGCGATTCCTTTTGGCGGAACCTTTAATAAATTAACTTGGGTAAAAGATTTGCAATGGGATTTATTGGTGATAGATGAGGCTCACGAAGGTGTTGATACATTTAAAGCTGATATTGCTTTTGACAAAATCAAGACTAAATTCACCCTCAACCTTTCAGGAACTCCATTCAAGCAAGTTGCCTCAGGAAAATTCAGCAAAGATCAGATTTTCAACTGGACTTACCAAGACGAGCAAAATGCTAAAGAAAATTGGAATGACGAATTAGATGAACATAACCCTTATGAAAAATTACCGAGATTGAATTTGTTCAGCTATCAAATGAGCCAGATGATTACTGATGAAGTAAATCAAGGAGCAGAAATCAATGGTGAAAATATTGATTATGCTTTTGACTTGAATGAGTTTTTTGAAACTACCGATTCAGGTAAATTTGTTCACGAATTGGATGTTAAAAAATGGTTAGACACTTTAACACAGAATGAAAAATATCCATTTTCAACCAAAGAACTCCGCACTGAACTTAAACATACGTTTTGGTTGCTCAACAGAGTCGCTAGCGCTAAAGCGTTAGAAAAGCTACTTAAGAATCATCCTGTTTTTGAAAATTATGAAATTATTTTAGCGGCTGGAGATGGTAAAACGGATGATGACCAAATTATTAATGAAAAGTCGTTAGACAGAGTCCGTAAAGCGATTAAAGAGCACGACCGAACAATTACACTTTCGGTTGGGCAGTTGACTACAGGTATTACAATTCCTGAATGGACCGCTGTAATGATGCTTTCAAACATCAAGTCACCAAGTTTGTATATGCAAGCTGCCTTCAGGAGTCAAAATCCTTACGAGTTTGAACTAGATGGACAAATGCATCAAAAAGAAAATGCTTATGTGTTCGACTTTGCACCAGAGCGCACCTTAACTATTTATGATGAGTTTGCTAACAATTTGGCTAGCGATACAGCGAATGGCGGTGGAACTACTGAGCACCGCAAAGATAATATCGAGGAACTGTTGAATTTCTTCCCAGTGATTGCCGAGGACGAAGCTGGGCAGATGGTGGAATTAGATGTTAATCAAGTTCTCACAATTCCTAAGACTGTTAAGGCCAAAGAGGTTGTTAAGCGTGGATTTATGTCAAATCTGCTCTTTCAAAACATATCTCATATTTTTGCTTCCGAGCGAGCTCGTGAAATTCTTGACAAATTGGACCCAGCTGCGCAAGGTAAAAACAGAACTCAAAAGAGCGATAAGCCAATTGATACCCAAGGAGTTGAGGTTGATGAAAACGGTAATGTTCAAGTTGATAATGAAATTGTCATAGCACAAACTGAAGCGCACTTTGGTGAAAAAGTTTACGGCAATGTTAATGGGCTAGTTGATGACATTCTCCAAAACGATGATAATGGCAAAAGTTTATCAAATCAAATTGCTACAGCCTTTAAGCATAATATTGAGAACACTGTCAAAGAACTTGCTAAAGAGCATGGCTTAACTAATAAGACAGCTGAGCAGATAGTTCAACAAGGATCTAACGCAATTGCTCGAGAAATTGAAATCACGCAAAAAAATGCCGATATTAAGCGCAATGAACTTAAAATTGAATGTCAAAAAGCTATTCAAGAATCAAGTAATGATGCTGAAAAAGTTGCTGAGGCTAAAGCCCATTTTGAGGCTCAAAATAAAGCAGTTGATGAAGAGCTAAAGCAAACAATATTTGAGGTTGTCGAAACTAAAACTAAGGAATTGGCTCAAGAATCAACTAAAACTGTTCTTGAGAAAGCAGAAGACAAAAAGAAAAACACTGTTGAAGATGATGTGCGGGCACATTTGCGTGGGTTTGCTAGAACTATTCCATCATTTCTGATGGCTTACGGTGAGATAGATACAACCCTGCAAAACTTTGATGAAAATATTGACGAAGCAGTTTTTGAAGAAGTTACTAGCATTACCCTAGACGAATTTAGAGAGCTAAGAGATGACTTACATTTCTTTGACGAAGTTGTCTTTAATGAATCAGTTCAGGAGTTCTTGCGCAAGCGAGCAGACTTAGCTCATTATTATACAGAGCAATCGCAAGAGGACATTTTTGATTATATTCCACCGCAGAAGACTAATCAGATTTTTACACCTAAACGAGTTGTAAAGATGATGGTGGATACTTTGCAAGAAGAACATCCCGAGCTGTTCACTTCGAAAGACACCACTTTTATTGACCTTTATATGAAATCAGGGTTGTTTATTGTTGAAGTTGCTCGGAGGTTGTTTATTGGCATTGCTGAGCAGATTCCTGACGAGAATCAACGGATTAAGCATATTTTAGAGCAGCAAGTTTACGGCATTGTACCAACACCGATTTTGGATGCTATATGCCGAGAGTTGATTTTTGGATTCACCAAAGTGGATTCTGGTGAGAATGCATGGACTGGCGGAGCAATCAGTCAAGATAATTTTAGAGAAATTGATTTAACGGAAGTTGCCAAACAAGGCAGAGTAAAGGATGTTTTATATGAAAAATTTGGACCAGTGGGAAGTGAAGGAAAGAATATGATTAAGTTTGACGTTGTAATTGGAAATCCGCCGTATCAGGAAGATATTGAGGGTAGGGGAGAACAACCTCCAGTCTATAACTATTTTTTAGATGCTGGTTATGAAATTTCTAATTTTGCCTGTTTTATTCACCCCGCTCGTTTTCTTTTTAACGCTGGAAAAACTTCAGCAAAATGGAATCAAAAAATGCTAAACGATCCATATCTGAAGGTTGTTAAATTTGTTCAAAATTCTGCCGATCTTTTTCCAAATACTGATATTAAGGGCGGAGTTTGTATTACTTTAAGAGACATAACTTCCGTCGATGGGGGCTTAAAAGGTACTTTCATTCATTTTGCAGAATTACAATCAATATTGAATAAAGTTAAAAATTGTGGACTGTCTCAAAATCTCGGAGATATATTGTATTCAAACACAAGTTATAAATATTCTGAT
Organism: Candidatus Ancillula hodotermitis; assembly: GCA_031262545.1. GTDB lineage: Bacteria > Actinomycetota > Actinomycetes > Actinomycetales > Bifidobacteriaceae > Ancillula > Ancillula hodotermitis. The sequence goes on from JAISHP010000109.1 coordinate 8,252, forward strand.
AAAATATATCAAGATAATCCTGAATTCAAAAATAGAGTATCGGGTGGATCTGTGAGATATTTATCATCAAGTGTTTTTGAAAAATTTCATGAAGTTATGTATGATTCTGAACCTGAAGAAGGTTATAGTTATGCGCAGATTATAGGGTTGCTAAACGGAAAAAGAGTATGGAAATACATGAGAGAGGACTATTTAAGACCTCCAGACAATTATAAGAGTTACAAAGTCATCTTACCAGCATCAAATGGTAGTGGAGCAATTGGTGAAGTTTTTTCTACACCCCTCGTCGGGGAACCCCTCGTCGGGAATACTGAAACTTTTATCAGCTTTGGTAAGTTTGAGAGAGAGAGAGAGTTTAAACTGTATGAACTATCTTAAGTCAAAATTTGCTCGCGCCATGCTTGGAACTTTGAAAATTACTCAGGGCAATAAGAAGAAATATGTCTGGAAAAACGTCCCCCTCCAGGACTTCACCTCCGCCTCCGACATCGACTGGAACTGGACAGGTGAGAATGCTATAATATATACTTTAAGTCCCGAACAATTGAAAATTGCTCGGGACGGCGACCCCAGCCTCCCCGAAGCTGCTCGAGGTGATTCCCCAACCATCCGCTTCATCGACCAACAACTCTACAACAAATACAAACTCACTCCCGAAGAAATCAACTTCATCGAAACCCGTGTCAAACCTATGGGGGATAAGTAGTGGGGAATTTAGAGCAAAAAAATACCCCTGCATATCTAATGCAGGGGGTTAAGCAAAACCCCCGCACATCAGGTACGGGGGGCAATCATTTATATTATAGCAAAATATTTGAATTGATGAATAAATCTCGAGAACTTTTGGGTAATAAAAAACCCCCGCACATCAGGTACGGGGGAGCTAATAAGTATATTATAGCACAAAATGATTATCAATGTCAACTTAATTTTAACGATTTCGAAGAATTATTTTCTGAAGAGCGTCTAGGTAAGTTCTTAGATTTTACAAAAAACAAAGAACATGCTCTGGAACTTTATGAAACTGATTCGAAGTTATCCGCTTCTCTATGTGAAGTTTTGAATTATTTTGAAGTCGGTTTGAGAAATAATATCGACAAATCGATGTCAAAAATTTATGGTGATTGGCTAAAAAGAACCGACTTATTTGATCAATATGCTGTCAATATTATGGAAAAGAATTCTAAACTTTCAGATTATACCTTTGGTTTTTGGCAACATATTTTTGGAACTGGACCTCATGGTTCTTATGATAAGATGATATGGAAACCAGCAATCTTCAATGGTTTACAACACTGCAAACTTAGTGAGCGCAAACATATTCACAAGTCATTGCGCCACATTAGAGAATTAAGAAACCGCATCGCCCATCAAGAGCCAATTGTGTTTGGTGTTCGTTTTGGAAAGGAAAATATAACCCTTTCGGTTACTGACATTGTGAATGATTTGCTATATGTGGCTGATAAAATTGATGACAGGCTAGTTGCAATTTTGCTAGAATTGATTGGAGAAAATAATGACTGATGAACAAGAAGAAAAACGATTAGATGAACTTGATGATTTGCTACCTAAAATCATGAAATTGCGAGATCAAGAGGATTTATTACTCGGCATACCTGTAGCCAAGTATGACTCAGAGCGAAAAGCTGTTTACAGAATTATGCCCAATGGAGAAAGAATTTATGATGAAGCAGCCTGAAGTTAGAGTTTATGCGGGCCCAAATGGCAGTGGTAAATCAACTTTAACCCAAATTTTGGGCACATTTGGTCATTACATTAATGCTGATGAGATTCAAAAACAACTTGCAATTTCCAATCTCAAAGCTGCTCAAACTGCAGAAAAAATGCGTAATGATGCCATTGCTCAAAGCATAAACTTTTCGTTTGAAACCGTTCTGTCAACTGATAGAAATCTAAAGTTATTGCAGAAAGCAAAACAACAAGGCTATTTCATAAAAGTATTCTATGTCTTAACAAAAACACCTCTGGTCAACCTCAGACGTATCCAAAGCCGAATCACCAAAGGTGGTCACGACGTCCCTAGAGATAAAGTTATTTCTCGCTACCATAAAGCATTAAAGCTTTTACCTGAACTAATCAAGGTTGCAGATGTAATACATATTTACGACAATTCTGACGAATATGTCCGCATATACAAGAAGCGAAAATCAGAAACCTTTATTTTTGAAGAATCAAAAAACTGGACAAAGGATGAAATTCTGAAGCTGGTTAGTGAGGGTGAGGTGTAAAAATGACAAACGAAGTAAGTAAAAAACAGAGTGTTAGTTCTAAAACGTCAGGGCCGGTATCTTGTTTAATAAAGATATTGGTATCATTTTTTTCTTTTGCAAATGTGTTACTATTTTGGGTAATTACATCATCTTGGTTTTATGACGATTTTTGTCAGCACGACTGGTTAAAATTTGTCGGTTTTGTTTTTGTCTTCATATTATTAATTTGTTTTTTAAATCTAATTACTTTAAAAATTATTTCTTCAAAATTTTCTGTAAGTGTTGAAGAGTTAAACCCAAGGGTCTTTCAGAAAGCGGACGGAGCTATGATGGCAGTTTATGTGTCGCTCTATGTTATTTCAATTTCAATTTCACAGATCTCTAACTTGTCTATTCCTTTTCAAATCATTATATTAATTCTTTTATTTGGATATTGGTTTTTAATGGAGCAAACTGTATTTTTTAATCCATTTCTGACTTTAATTAAATATAAAGTGTATGAAGTCGTCGATGACTACGGTTTCAAACAATACGTGATAACAAATCACAAACATTTTTCAGGAGGTAAAGTCAAAATGAGTAATTTAATTAAAATTTCTGAACACGTTTTATTGGAAAGGGGAGATAAATAATGATAAGCGCAATCGCATACCAAAAGAATGGTGAATCATATAAATTAAATTTAGACGAAGATAGCACTATTCCTGAATATTTTCCTGATCTGGCGTCTGAAGACGATATTATTGATTATGATGGCCAACGTAAAGAGAAAGGTGAAGTGTTTAGAATTACTGTTTCTAACGATGACATATACGAGATAAAAAACTGCTTCTCTATTCCACCCGATTCTTTAGAAAATAATAAAATTGAAACTGAAATTTCAAGTATAAAGTTAATTGGTTTATATAATTCTGAAAGTGAAGTATTGGCTATTAAACATATTTTACCCGCAAGTATTATGAAAAATAAATTTGTTCTACATTTTGGCGGTGAGGTTAAAATTGAGGAATTGGACAAAGAGATATTGTTATCGCATCGAACAGATATCCAGATTAACATTAAAAGTAAAGAAATATTATTTGAAAATGAAAATGAAGGAAGATTTGCTCTTTTGGGGATTACAGATTCTATTGATTCTCTTTTAAAAATTAGAGAAGCTTCCGATGTGCAAATTAACAATTTAACAAACTTTAACTTTTTTACTTCTCAGGCAGCCAATCTAGCAAAACAGTCTGGATCCAGAATCAAGAAAAAAGTTTACCTTTTAACTGAGTTAAATTTAAATCTTGATGATCCATTAACCCAAACTGCAATTTATAAAACTGCAAAATTAGCTAAAAAGGACGCTTTATTTGATAGGTCAAATAATACGATTAACGTTAATTCTAAATCAGATTTATCTGATGCTATTGATGTAATGACTGGAAGTTACTATGAGAATCCTATAAATGGCGTCACAATGCATTCAGAAGAAACTAAAATATTGAAATAAGAAAGAGGTAAGCTCATGACAGAACAAGATAGAAAAAGTATATTAGAATCGGCATTTCATTCAAGCGAGATGGAAGGTTTGCGAGTTACCGATGAACTACGCAAAGAGTCAGATGATTACATTGCTGGTAAGGTAACTTCAACTGAGTTAATTGCAAAAGCAAAGGCTAGGTATGGAATTGCCTGATTTTATCGACCCTTATCTTGATCCTAAGTTAGGAATTCTTACTAATTTGGTTGGAGCAAATACTGATACTGAATTATCAGACAGGGAAGCTGATTTAGTTTCTTTACGTCAAGTTGAATTTTCCGAAAATTTAAAGCCTCTGCTTGATAGCTTTTCATTACTTGATGAATTGCAAAAAATTCATTATAATTTATTTCAAGATGTTTATCAATGGGCAGGCAGGATAAGAACCGTAGACATTCGCAAAAATCAATCTGGTTCAGATTATTTCCTCCCTGTTTCCATGATTGATCAGGCATCCATTTTTGTTACGAGGTAGTTGGTGGACGAAAACTTATTGCAGTCATTAAAAAGAGAGCAATTTATTCAACGACTTGCCTATTTCTATGATCAAGTCAATTATATTCATCCTTTTAGAGAAGGTAACGGTAGAACTCAAAGATTATTTTTTGATGAAGTTGCTGTAGGTGCTGGGTATAAAATTAATTGGCTCAAAGTTACGGGAAAACAGAATGATGAAGCATCCAAATTGGCTGCACAAAACCAAGATATGAGTTTGCTTGTTGAAATGTTTGAAGTGGCGGTAATAAGTCCGAGAGAAGAACAGTATGAAAAATAGTATAGACGAATATGACAATGGTGGCGCTATTGCGAGAAAAGGATTTAATTATCAAGATGCTGTGGTGTCACTTGTGGCGATAAAAAATTATACAAAACCCAATTTCAAAATATATGTCGAAACAAAAGATGATTTTGAAGTTGAATATGACTCTGACTATCATGCATATATTCAAGTAAAAGGAACAAAAAAATTGAGCCTAGCAAAACTGTTAGCTTCGACAAATAATAATCCTTCGATTATTGAAAAAAATCTCTCACATGGTGATGAAAAATCTAAATACAAAATTGTGGTATATGATTTTTCCTCAAAAGATATTGAAGAAATGACTATAAATCAAAACGATGAACTCTTCGGACATAGTTATATGTTTTCCTCGGATCAAACAAACAAAATTGGGAATAAGAAGTCGGATTCATTATCATTAGTAAAGACAGATTTTAACAATGATTCCTCTGTGTCCCGAAAAATGTTGATCGGAGAAATGCAACAACTCAATATTTCCGTTGACAAGAAAGGCGATATTATTTTAGATGAACTTGCTCGAATAATTTCTCAAAAATCTGAACCGCTAATTAAACTAAACTCTGATATAGAACTAAAAAAAATCACGGCACAAGAATTAGAACCCTTATTACTTAAGGCTGCCGCCTTGGAAATGTTTAATAAGATTCTTGATAAATTTGATATCTCTGAACATAAAAAACAAAAAATTAAAAATTGCAAAAACGCTTTGTTCTTAGAATTCAGTTCATTAAAAAACGAAATTATTGAATTATTAAAATCCTTCGATCTGGATAATGAGAATGAAATTACCGTCATTAAGTCAATTAAAGAATCAGAAATCCTTATGGATATTGACGAGGTGGAAAAGTATGCAATATGCATTTCAGCGTATTGTGACACATTAGAAGGAGTATAAATGAAAAAATTAACTGTAGATAGCATAATTATCGTTGACACTAAAAACAAATGCGCAAATATGTATTCATTTGGCGAACAATCCAACCTTATAACAAGTACTAATAATACGATTGGGAAGTCAAGTCTCATTAAATCGATTTATTATTCCCTTGGAGCTTCAATTGCATCATTCCCTGATGGCTGGAGTTATAAGGACTATGTATTTCAGTTATCTTGCCATGTAGATAATAGAGTTTTTATAATTAAAAGGCAAAATAAAATATTTTCGGTTCTTTGTAACGGTGAAATCAAACAGTTTAATAAAGAGGTTTTGTTTTCTGAACATATCCAAAAAATACTTGGCATTAAGTTTGAGTTACCTGAAAAAAAATCAGAATCTCTCCATACTGCCTATATGAATGCTTTACTAATTCCATTTTATGTTGATCAAGATAATTCATGGGGGAATACTTGTTTTTATAAAAAAGCAATCAAAAATGTTGAAATGTACAAAGGCCAACCCAAGGTTATTTTTGAAAACTACTTAGGCTTAAAAAGTAGCAGATTAAGAGAACTGGAAGCAAATAAAACAGAACATGTCGATAAGAAAAATATGATAAATTCCCAAATTGATCAAATATCAAACGTATATGATGCCTATTATAGAGAGAAAGATTTGGATCCAACATTTTTTAGACAATTTGATCTCTTGAAATCAAAAATTGATGAATATGTTCTAATTACAAATAAAATCGAAAACAAAATGTCAAAATTATCTGAAAAAATTACCCAATCCAAAACAAAGATTAATAGCTTTAGGAGCGAGATCTCAGAATTAAAAAAATTGATAAAACTTACGAAAGAACGTCAAAGGAATATTGAATTTGAATGTTCATACTGTCATTCTATATTAACCAAAGAGCAATCGTTATCACGTTTAGAATTATCTGATAATCTAACTGAGGTCACAAAAAAGATTACTAAATTTTCTTCGCTTCTTTCTCAAGAAAAAGAAAGCCTTAATGCTGATTTGAAATCTTTCAATGCTCTTGAAAATGATTATAAGCAACGAAATGCTGATATTAATAGTTCAAAAGAACTTAAAGATATTGATGATTATGTAAATCAAAAGGTTTTAGCAGAATTGGATTCCTTGAGAGGTGAATATTATTCCAGAAAAGAAAAAATTGAATTTCAATTAAAGGAAATCGAAAAAGATATTCGAGATGAAAAAAAATTGATAAATAACAGAAAGGATGAGATAGAACTATTCTTTGATACCTTAAAAAATAAAATATCTATAGAATTGAATATAGATACAATTGGTGACCGAAATTTCCTCGATTTTAAGACTTTAGCTGGTTCTGGAGTTTCTGTAAATAAATCACTATTGGCTCTATATCTCATTTATTCTGAGATTCAGTATGAATACTCTGAAATTCTTTTTCCTTTTGCCATTGATTCATTTATAAAAAATGAAACTTCTGAACTTAATATAAACGAAATGTTTAGTTCGGTAAATAACCATTTTATTTCTTTAAAAACTCAAACGTTTTTTTCAGTTTTAGAAGAAAATCTTTCGCATTTCGATAATACAAATAGTAAAATTTTAAAACTTACATCCCCTTTATTGAAAAAAGATAAATATGATTCTTTAGTTTCAGATTTACTTGAAGATAAATAGCTCAAACCTTATGTCAAATCAAATTCCTAAAACGCAGCAGTTGCTGAACTTCGCTAAGAAGCATGGTGGGTATATCTCTACCGAACAAGTTAGGAAATTGGGTATCAATCGATCATCGCTTTATTCGCTAGTGAACCGTGGAAAATTGAAAAAAGATAATAGGGGAGTATATGTAATTCCCGGTGCAAATGATGACTGTTTATTCAGTTTTCAGCAACGCTATAGTAAAGGAATTTATGCACTAGATACTGCTTTATTTATTCATGATTTAGCAGAGCATTTGCCTGAGCGACTTGTTATGGTTTATCCTCACGGTTACAATACTTCTGGACTGATTTCTGATGCGATTCTACCAAAAACTGAGTCACCAAGGTATTACGGCAAGGGCGCAAAGCTTATCAAAAGCCCTGAGGGTAACAATATCAAATGCTACTCTATAGAGCGCACTCTCTGCGACATTGTGCGCCCAGTTAATCACTTACCTATCAATGTCATAGCCGAGGCGTATAACCGCTATTCAGAGCGTTCTGAACACGATTTAGACACTCTTATGAAGTTCGCTGACTTGCTGAGTGTTAGAGCTCAAGTTCAAAGTGAATTATTAAAAGTTCTTCTTTAGAAAATCCACCTAATTTGACCAGCAAAGCTGGGGTAGTGTTGAGAGCAGTGTTCACGATAGTGAACTTTGCAAGAAGTGTTTATTCCCGTGAAAAAACCGCTTGACCTGCGCAACAAATTCAAATCCTTACAGATAATGAAATTGTAGGCAGTTATCTTTTGCTGGCAAAAGTGACGCAGAGCTTGATATAAAGGAGAAGATTTTGGCAGAAATTATTGAGAAAATTGAATTAGAAAATGTTGAAATTCGTGAGGTTCAACACAACCGTTCTGGGGTGGGTGGTCGTCCAAAAGGGCGAGATACCAAACGGGGAACTTATCACAAACTGACCGCTAATGTAAATGAA
>JAISHP010000134.1 GCA_031262545.1 Candidatus Ancillula hodotermitis
GGAACATTTGCTAACATTCGTTTGAATAATAAACTTGTAAGTAAATTTACTGGTAGCGAGAAGCAAGGTGGATGGACAGTTTGCTTATGTGGAGAAAAACCTAAAAACAAACCAATTACAATTTTTGATGCTAGCGAGTGCTACAAAAATAAAAACATTCCACTTATAGTTATAGCTGGCAAAGAATATGGGACTGGATCAAGTAGAGATTGGGCCGCTAAAGGAACATTGTTACTTGGAGTGAAAGCCGTTTTTGCTGAAAGCTTTGAAAGAATTCATCGTTCAAATTTGATTGGTATGGGTGTGCTGCCACTACAGTTTAAAGATGGTGAAACATCTGAAAATTTAGGATTAAAAGGTGATGAAAGTTTTGACATTATCGGTATTGAAGAGCTAAACAATGGTAAAATCCCAGAGTTTGTTCATGTTGTGGCTAATTCTAAAGATGGAAATAAAATTGAATTTGATATGAAAGTTCGAATTGATACTGAGGGAGAAGCGAATTATTTCCGCAACGGTGGTATTTTGCAATATGTTCTAAGAAGCCTTCTGTAGGTTTATGTTATAATATTATTATGAAGGTAAAACCATCTGTTAAGAGAATTTGCGAAAATTGTCGTGTAATTCGTCGTAATGGTGTTGTTCGTGTGATTTGTACTAATCCACGTCACAAACAACGTCAGGGCTAATTCCTCGACAGATTTTTACATAATTCAATATAATGATATAAAATATAATAAGTAAGTTAGCTATCAGTTATTTAATAACGACCTGGGGAACTGGCTCCAGCCAAACATGAGTCAAAAGTTTGGGCGATAGTTACAGACCAGTTATGAAAGGAAATAATGGCTCGTTTAATTGGAGTTGATCTCCCTAACGATAAGCGCATGGAAGTTGCCTTAACCTATATTTTTGGTGTTGGTCGTTCTCGTGCTGCAGAAGCCTTAAAAGCAACAGGTGTAAGTCCTGATGTGCGTGCTAAGGATCTTTCTGAAGAAGATGCAATAAAACTACGTGATTACCTAGAAGGTAATTTCAAGATGGAAGGTGATCTTCGTCGTGAAGTTCAAGCTGACATCAAGCGTAAAGTTGAAATTGGTTCATACCAAGGTATTCGTCACCGTCGTGGTCTTCCTGTTCATGGACAAAGAACTAAGACTAATGCGAGAACTCGTAAAGGTCGCAAGAAGACAGTTGCAGGTAAGAAGAAGTAAGGATAGTAGGAGATTAAAATGGCTGTTGTTAAAACAAACACAAAAGGTAAGAAAAAAGTCAAGAAAGATATCCCTGCTGGACAAGTACATATCAAGTCTACTTTTAATAATACAATTGTAACAATTACTGACCAACAAGGTGCTGTAGTTGCATGGGCTTCTGGTGGAAATGTTGGATTCAAGGGTAGTCGTAAGTCTACACCTTATGCTGCTGGTATTGCTGCTGAATCTGCTGCTGCTAAAGCTGCTGAGTTTGGAATTAAAAAAGTTGATGTTTTCGTTAAAGGTCCTGGATCTGGTCGTGAAACAGCAATTCGTTCTTTAACTACTGCAGGTCTTGAGATTTCATCAATTAATGATGTTTCTCCTCAACCTCACAATGGTTGTAGACCACCTAAAAAACGTCACGTTTAAGTATTGACAATACTTTTAGTGAATGAGTGTATAAATTAAGTATATAAAAAGATAGTGTCAAATAGTGGGCACTAAAAAGAAAGGAAAAATATGCTAATAGCGCAAAGACCTGTAATTTCATCTGAGCAAATTGGAGAAAATCGTTATCAATTTACGATTGATTCACTAGAGCCAGGATTTGGTTACACTTTAGGTAACTCTCTTCGTAGAACTCTTCTTAGTTCAATTCCAGGAGCTGCAGTAACATCAATTAAGATTGCTGGAGCACAACATGAATTTGAAACTATTGAGGGTGTTAAGGAAGATGTTACAAACATTATTCTAAATATCAAAAATTTAGTTATTTCTTCAATCGTAGATTCACCAGTTGTTATTTTTCTTCATAAAGAAGAAGCTGGAGAAGTTACAGCTGCTGATATTAAAACATCTGCAGGAGTTGAGGTTCTAAATAAAGATCTTCATCTAGCAACATTATCAAAAGGATACACTTTAGATATTGAGTTTGTTGTTGAACGTGGACGTGGATATGTTTCTGCAGACATTAATAAAACACATCTTGAAAATCCAGAGCATGATCGTATTGCTGTAGATTCTATTTATTCTCCAGTTCTAAAAGTTACTTATAAAGTTGAGGCAACTCGTGTTGGTAACAGAACTGACTTTGATAAATTGATTCTTGATGTAGAAACTAAGCCATCTATTTCACCTGTTGATGCTGTTGCTTCTGCTGGTAAGACTCTTGTTGAGTTATTTGGTCTAGTTCGAGATTTGAATGAAAATGTTGAAGGCGTTGAATTAGGGGCTGCTCCTGTTTTAGAGCCAGAACTTGTTGAGGAAGAACCAATAACAAGTTTGAATTTAAAGACTCGTTCTTTCAATTCTCTTGACAGAGCTGGTATTAAAACAATTAATCAATTGTTAACATATACTGAAACTACTCTAAAATCTGTTGATTCATTAGGTCCATCATCTGTTGCAGAAATTATTGCTGCATTAGATGCTAGAGGCTTAAAACTAGATAAATAAGTGTATATAAAGGAGAAATAAATTATGGTTACACCTACAAAAGGAGCTAGATTAGGATCTAGCCCAGCTCATGAGCGTCTTATTTTAGCTAACTTAGCAAGTTCATTATTTGAGCATGGTCAAATTAAGACTACGCAAGTTAAGGCTAAGAGAGTTCAGCCATTAGCTGAAAAGTTAATTACAATTGCTAAAAAACAAACTTTAGCAAGTCATCGTCAACTGGTAGCAACTTTAAAAAATAAGTCAATTGTTCACCTTTTGGTAACTGATTTGGCAGAGCAATTTAAAGATCGCGAAGGTGGATACACTCGTGTGATTAAAATTGAAAGACGTAAGGGCGATCAAGCGGAAATGGCAATTATCGAATTGGTTCAAGAACCAGTTGTTAAAAAACCATCAACAAAAAATGCTAAAAAATTAGATGAAACACCTGCAACTCCTAAAAAAGAAGAGAAAAAAGATGTTGAAACAAATGAAGCTGACGAAAAAGCTCCAGTAGAAAAAGCTGAAGCTAACGAAGTTAAAGAAACTAAATAATTTTTTTAGTTTTTGTAGAAACCCCGTAGAAATACGGGGTTTTTTACTTAATTTGACACTAGTGTAAAAATATGTTATAATAATATGCGTATGAAAATGAAGGAGAATTATGTCTGCTGCTGCAAGTAAAAAAACTAAAGTAGATGTTGATGATGAGTTATTAGATGAGGATGATATTGATCTTGCTAAGACAATGGATCTTCCTGGTATTGAAAATTATGAAAACGTTGATGAATTGACTGAACCAATCTCAGAAACTCAAGATTATGAATTTGTTTGCACTGAGTGTTTTTTAACAAGAAATGTTTCAATGTTAGCTGATCCAAAAAATAAAGTTTGTAAAGATTGTATTTAGATAAATATAAGTCTAATAAA
>JAISHP010000035.1 GCA_031262545.1 Candidatus Ancillula hodotermitis
ATTATATAAATACTTGTTGCAAGTTTTTACAAAATTATTTAATTTATCATCAAGCACTTGAATTTTTTTATAACTTTCAACAATTTTTATGACAATATTTGCCAAATTGGGATTATTACTTAATTCATCATTGTCAAATTTTTCAAGCAAATCTCTTTGAATCTTTTCCGAAATTTGCGATCCTATGCGCGATAGTGCGATTTCCAAATCGCCGTGATTTATGTTATTTAACATTTTATTTAAATTGCCATTATCAATAGTGTCATCAAGATATTGTTTTAGCAATTCACTAGTCATAGCGTTAAAATTTTTTACTGACTCAGTTTTTATTACCCCTAATAAATTATCTATCTCGTCTGAGATATCTTTCATAGAAAATTGAGTTAATTCACCTGTAAAACGAGAATCCTCTGGATGCTCAATAGTTCGTCTACTAATACGAACTTTATGCTCATACTTTAAGACTTCCTCTTCATCGAGCTTTATACCGCGATAAGTTGGAAAATACAGAACTTCAAATTCTGTATTTAAACATTCAATTTCATGAATATAGTCTTCGATGTTACCATATTGAGGCAATCTGTCGTTGATATAAGTACAGCCTCTAATAAAACTTATCTTATCCATATTCAAATTAGATTTCTGAGTATCATACAAATCTTTATAATATTTATCATCATCATTTCTTACATTGTCGCGGATGGATTTATATTGATCGTATTCAAGACTGTGTTTAATCCTTTTTGCCCATTCAAACAGGAGATTTCTTCTTTGTGTTGAAAATTCATTGTACTCGACAATTTCATCGTGCGTAAATTCAATTTCCTTTTTTGAATCAAGATTTAATTTTAAAGATGAGAAATCATATTTCTCAAGCTGTTTAACATTACCGATCAAAGTATAGTACAAAATAGAAAGAATTGTTGTTTTCCCAATCCCGTTTTCCCCAATGTAAATATGAACTTTGTTACTAAAAGAAAGCTCAACCTGTTCTTGGTTGAACAATTTTCTAATAAAGACTTCTTTAATAGGAACACCATTGGTTGTCGATTTACTATTTTGACTGCTTTGATCTATTTTAGTTGTATAGTCAGCCCATTTATCAGAAGCTTTGCAAAAAATATTATACAATTCACTGAGCTCTTTTTTTGAGAATCCTTTATTGCTTACAGATATCGGTTTTGACGGAAAACCATTTAGGGATTCTTCGATAAACTTCACCCCACTTGCTTCATACTCGGGGCTATTTGAATAATTGGAATTAATTTTACAATTTATCCCTAGAATTTTCTCTCCATTCCAGATAGTTGAAATATTAATCCAGTGGTAAAAAAGATAAACCACCTGCGAACCATGATACCAACCAGTACTAAAGAAATTAATATCAAAATGTTGAGGTTCATCAACTTTAAGTAGAATTTGCTGCAACTCCCGAATCTCATCTGATTCTTCTGGGTAACTAGATAAAAATTGAATTCTAGTTCTCGTTTTTTCATCTTGATTCTTTTTAGCCTGACTAACCATAAAATTTACTAATTTAGTAAAATCTTCCAATGAAATCTTATCTTTCATACTTTTTTTCGACATTATATATATTCTCCTTTTTCGTTATTTTCATTTGTCTATCTCCCCAATCCACTCATTCAGCTCGCCAATACATTCGTCAAGTGACTTGGTAAGTCCAACACTCTCGGCATATCTCGGAAACAGTCTAGCCCAGACATCGTTAGACTTAATAACAGGCGGCCAATCAAGCGAATCCATCCCCAATTTTTCAGCTTCATCTTTACGAGCAGCAAATATATCGACACAAGCATTTCTGACACCAGATAAATCAGAGCTAGCAGGGTAAAAGGTTTTCTTAATCAACATCAGATCGACAATATCACGCACTCGGTCGTTAATATGTGCTGGTGGATTGTGTGGAGTTGATGCTCCATGAATTTTCTGAGCAACTTGATAATCCATTGAAATAGTTGCAAGTTCAGATGCAGTTTTTAAACCAAAGAACTTAGTTGAATTTGCAGGAATTTCGTTAACATGTTCAGCAATTTTTCCCTCAGGAAAAGAAATCTCAACCTTAACTTTCCTCCACGGTTTACCCTTTATCTTTAGTCGAACATAAAATCTTACAGGCTTAATAAGTTTCGGCGCTTTGATAACTTCAATATCACTGCGTTCTAACGTTACCGTCCCAATTGGTTCTTTAAATATCTCGTCAACTTGTTTTAGAAAGTCTTCGTAGGTTCCACGAAATAATGAATCCACATCTGAAGTCGTGCGATCCGTGTCAGAAAATACCTTCTGCAGTAATACACCGCCTTTCAATAAGAATAATTTGGAGCCATCGTTATTAGTTGCACGATTTAGAGCTGAAATCACTATAGTAGAAGCCAACATCCATGATACCCTTGAAGTATCCATACCCAATTCACGAGAAGCATCATTAACCCAGCGGTCAATAATTGCCACACTTTGCGGTTCTTTTTCGCGCTCTTTTAGCTTAGCAAAAACATCATATTTAGACTCCATATTTATCCTTTCTGCGTTTCAACAGTTCAATTTTTTGATCCGCAGTTATCATTTTTTTCTCTTCAGCCGTTTCAATTGCCTGATTTATCAGGTGCAATGGTACTAGGGTATCAATACACTGACGAATTGCAACAAACGGTGTTACTACACGAACTTCGTCAAACCAAGTAATCTCATCAGACTGTAAATTTTCTTTGTGAATCTCAATTAACTCACCACCCGATTTTCGAATGCGTTTACCCTTTGGAATTGTTATATGAGTTTTGGATGGAAGAATATCAGATAGTTCATATTTCGCAAGCATAGTGTCATGGCTAATAACCGCAGTCTCAGTTCCAGCCCACAGCCAGACTTTCATTAACTCTTCATTATCTGAAGAAGGGTAGTCAATAAAGTGATAAACAGTAGGCATTGATCGAACTAATTGGTCAAGACGAACCATATCATAAAGATCAGCGCTGCTTAAACCAATATTCCTTGCGTCAAACGTAGAAACGTACCCTTTTTGAGAAAGGGCAATATCCCATAATTTATCTTTTCGCATATCTATAGTATAGCACAATCTTGCCAAAAATACGTTATATTTACGAGTTTTTGTCAAATTGGAATATATTTACTGAAATTACGATAGTCAAATAACTCTTCAAAATGAGGAGTAATTTGTCAAAAAAGTGGAAATTTTGGCCGCCTTTTGACATTCAAGCCGCAGCAACTTCGCCTGCACCCGCGCCGCTTGCCCCAGAAGCGCCACCTGCACTTGGGTCTGCAAACCTGTGAGTTCATAAAGAATATGAGATAATATATAATGAAAGGATAAATATGACACGGCACTATACAAAAGAAATTAAAGAAGATATTGTTAAATATGTTTTTGATCATCCTGAGTTCTCACATGCTCAAATAGCTGATGCTTTTGATGTTAATAAAAGAACTTTAGATGGTTGGATTACTAATCAAAAGAAATATAATCAAACTAAAGATTTTGAACCTAAAAAAGG
>JAISHP010000115.1 GCA_031262545.1 Candidatus Ancillula hodotermitis
CATAATACAACCTTGCACCAACAATCGCCGATGGTAAAAGAACAATCAATATATTTAAAACATTATCAGCAATTTTTAGATCAATTTTTTTTGCCCTAAAATAACTCCAAGTTGCTGCCAGAATAAATCCAACCATTATAAACAGACCATAATAATGAATATTAAATTCACCTATTTGAAAACTAGAAGCTGGTGGGGTTGGGATATGTGTATATAGATTCATAAATATAAAATATTATTATTACCTATCTCGCAAAATTTCCCTAAGTTTTTTCAAACTTTCCGAATACTGTTTTTCCCGCCCATGTTCCGAAGGGTGATAATATTCTTTTGGCTTCCCTTTATTTGCCTTATCTAAATCATCAGGAAGATATTGTTGACCTACAACCTCACCAGGAAAATCATGAGCGTATTTATATTCCGTTCCGTGTCCTAACTTTTTTGCTCCTGAATAGTGAGCATCTCTAAGGTGAGCTGGGACAGGACCTCCCAAACCAGCCCGAACATCTGCGAGCGCCTCGCCAATCGCAATTGTGACCGCATTTGATTTCGGAGCCAAACATATATGTGTGACCGCTTCAGCTAAAATTAACTGACTTTCCGGCATTCCTATTTTTTCCACAGCTTGTGCCGCTGCTACAGCAGTCCAAAGAGCACTAGGATCCGCCATTCCTATTTCCTCAGAAGCCGCAATCATAATTCTCCTCGCTATAAACCGTGGATCCTCTCCTGCCACTATCATTCTTGCTAAATAGTGCAAAGCTGCATCAACATCACTCCCCCGCAATGACTTAATAAATGCCGAAGCCACATCATAATGTTGATCACCATTCTGATCATATTTTACTGCGGCAATATTGACAGTCTGCTCAAGAATCTCAACTGTAATTTCTGGCTTTTTTTGGGTTTTACCCTTATTCTTACCATTCGTTTTAGTATTTGCCTTATTCACTTCCCCTAAAACACTCCCAGCAGAAGCTTCTAAGACAGTTAAAGCTTTTCGAACATCCCCCATAGATGTTCTTACAATCTGGTCAACAACACCTTTACCTAACTTGACAGAGTTATTCAACCCCCTCGGATCTTTTACCGCTCTCTCAATCAGCTTTCTCATATCATCAACGGACAAAGATTGCAAAGTCAAAACTAAAGAGCGAGAAAGTAAAGGTCCAATTACAGAAAAATAAGGGTTTTCAGTTGTAGCTGCAACTAATATCACAGTCCTATTTTCCACACTAGGCAAAAGAGCATCCTGTTGTGATTTTGAAAAGCGATGAATTTCGTCAATAAACAAGATAGTCTCTTTATCTTCTCTAACTAAATTAATTTTTGCCTGCTCAATTACTCTACGAACATCTTTAACTCCAGCCGAAACAGCTGAAAGCTCAACAAACTTACGCCCAGAATTTTTCGCAATCAAATAAGCAATTGTAGTTTTTCCAGTCCCTGCTGGACCCCACAATACAATAGACCCCGGCAAAGCCCTAAAATCAACATCTTTACTAACTAACCTTCTAAGTGGTGAACCAGGAGTTAATAAATGTTTCTGCCCCGCCAACTCATCCAAATTCTGAGGGCGCATTCTAACAGCTAGAGGTAGATGGTGCTGTTCTTGTTCTGTCTCTTCAAAAGAAGTTTCAAACAAATCTTCCATTATTATTTTGAAATTTTTTGCCTTAGGCTATCTTCAAAGGCAACCCAAGAAAGTAAAGCGCATTTAATTCTGGCTGGAAATTTTGAAGTTCCCACAAAAACTGAAGCATCTCCCAATTGATCCATCTTGTCTTGATCTATACCTTGACCTCTTGAGTCCATCAATTCTTTAAAATTTTGAACTAACGTAAACGCTTGTTCTGCTGTTTTATCTTCCATCAACTGTGCCATAATTGAAGCTGATGCTGTTGAAATTGAACAACCTTGTCCAGTCCAGTCAACTTTTTCAATAATTTGCAAATTCGAATCAGCTGGTAAATCATCTCTAAGCTTTACAGCTACAGTCAGATCATCACCGCAAGTCGGGTTATATTGATGACTGGCGTGCTCATCATCAACCGCATCAACTCTTCCACAAGGTTTTGCTGATTCTTCAAGAATTACTTCTTGATACATTTCTTCCAACATTACAAAACGCCTTTTGTTGAGGGAATAATCCCCGCCATTCGTGGATTCAACGAAACAGCATCTCTTAAAGCTCTCGCAAAAGATTTGAATTCAGCTTCAACAATATGATGTGGGTCACGCCCTCGTAGTAAATCAACATGTAAACAAATTTCAGCATTAAATGCAATTGACTCAAAAACATGCCTAGTCAAAGAACCCGTAAAATGCCCACCTATCAGAACAAATTCTTGCCCAATCGGTTCACCTGAATGCACAACATAGGGACGCCCAGATAGATCCACAACAGTTCTGGCAAGTGCCTCATCCAAAGGTGCAAAAGCTGAACCAAATCGCTCAATCCCTTTTTTATCGCCCAGAGCTTGTTTTAAAGCCAATCCAAAAGTAATCGCAGTATCTTCAACGGTGTGGTGAACATCAATATCAGTATCCCCTGAAGCTTTTACTTTTAAATCAATTAAAGAATGTTTGCTTAATGCACTTAACATATGATTAAAGAAAGGCACAGTTGTCTCAATTTCATTTTTGCCAGTTCCATCTAAATTTAACTCAACTAAAACCTCAGATTCACTCGTCTTACGTTCAATTCTTGCAGTTCTATCACTCATATATATATTATAACGTTTGAATCCAAAAAATTAATACCCTCCACCAGCGAAATTTAGGTATGTTTCAAGAGGTTGATTGGCTTTTTTAACTTTTTTCGCTAAGCTTACACCTAAATAGCGCAGATGCCAAGGTTCAGCCTCATACCCTGTAACACTTTCCCATTCAGCTCTGTAGCGAATAATAAAGCCATAATTAGCAGCATGTTGAGCTACCCAGTCTGTATTATAATTATAACTTCTATCATTTCCCCGATAAAGATTACCAGAACGATCAATTAAATCAAATGCGAAACCAGTTTGATGTTCAGAATATCCAGGTCTTGCTGAATACGTATCAGCAGCAGCTTTACCATCTCTTCTAGCATAACTATTATAAAGTCCAGCCTGTCTACTATAACTTCTATATCCACTCCAAGAATATTGTAAACCAATCCCTGCCCGATTAGCCGCAGCAATAAATTTTCTCAATTGTGAGACCGCTGTCGAATTTTCCCCTGGTGCCCAATTTGCAGGAAGTGGATTCTTTTTATTCGCAACAATTATTTTTTGCCCATCTGCATAAACAAAATAAGGTTGTTTGACATTATTTGGATTACACCCCCCAATAGAAAAAACTCCCTTTTCAAAAGCTTGGTACCAATTGCCACCACACATTTGAGTTTCATCTATTTTAGGATATCCATATTTTCCACGTTCATAGCCTTGAGCTGCATACTTCTTCAGCAAATCACCAATTACAGCATGTTTCCCAACTCCAGAAGCCCAAAAAATTTCTCCATTTTCAAAATCTTGATGACAACCACTCTTCCCATTCCTCTTCGGTGAATCACACTTTGCTTTTGTAACAGGCAATCCCATTGCTCCTTTAGCCCCACCATGCTCAATCCATTTTGACTTCCAAGTCCCATTCACACTAATTACAGACAAAGATCGTCCACCTTCAAAAACCGCTCTTTTTGATTCACCACTTGCAGTGTAGTCATAATAAAATCCATCACCATTCCAACCATTTTTAAACATTTTAACATTAGGATTAGCAACTTTTGTTGCCTTTGCTATTGACCCAGTCGCCGTATCTTTCGCCGAAGGCAATTTATTACCAGAAAGCTTTGAATAAGAACGTGTCAAAAATAAAGCCATTTGAGCACGAGTGACTAATTGATAAGGAGAAAAAGTTTTAGAAGTAGTCCCTGTTGTCACCCCTAAATCTGCCAGAAAACTAACTGCTGTTTTATCCTGAGAGCTCTTTTTTAAATCTTTCCATGCAACTTTTGTGTTAGCTTTAACTATCTTATAGTCACTTGGAGAGAATAAACGATATAAAAATAAAGCCATTTGCAAACGAGTTACAGTTTCTTTTGGTGAAAAATATTGGCTCTTCTTATCAGTTCCCGTAGAAATCCCACTTGAATATAACCAATTTACAGCTTGGAGATCGCTTTTAGACAATTTACTGACATCTTTAAATGTGTGTGTATCTTCTGGTGTAAAATCTGGTTCACCAACTAAACGATATAAGAATAAAGCCATTTGCAAACGAGTAACCGATCCCGCTGGATTATATACAGTTTTTGTTACCCCAGAGGTAATCCCCAAACTATAAAGCTGACGAATCTCATTCCACGCGCTATTTCTTGCCAAATCCGTAAAACTAGCCTTTTTAGAAGACAACTTTACACTTTGAACTGACTCATAATATTTTCCAGATTTAGGAACCCATTTATACTTTTCCACAGGTTGCGCTTTAGAAGTTGAACCAATAAAAACTAAAGAAACCGACAAGATTAAACCAAAAATCACGCCTAAGACAACATATAAATGCTTTTTACTAACAATTTTCATTTTTTTCATACATACTCCTAAAAATCAACCAAATAAAATAATCCAGTTCTGCTTTTTTGATAGTTAGTTGCTTGGGCTGAGGAGCGGAAGCTGTATTCAAATACAGCGAGCGACGATAACGAGCAAATAACATTAAAAAAGTGCTCACGACTGGAGTTGAACCAGCACGCTTGAAAATATAAGCACAGCCACCTCAAGGCTGCGTGTCTACCATTCCACCACGTGAGCAAAACCTTTAAATATTATAGCATTTTACAATATTATTTTACAAGCACTCTAAGACCTTTTTACACTACGATAAGTAAAGAATCCGGTAATCAACATTGTAACCAGAGCGATTAAAATAATAATAATTGGTATTTGCCAATTGTGAACAGTATCATGAACCATACCTAAAATTGTTGGAGCAATTCCAGCTACAAAATAAGCTGCCATCTGCACTGCTGAGCTAAGATTTTTAGTTTCTTTTTTAGTTTTAGCCCAAAATGAAATAACAGTAAACAAACAAACATAATTTGCAGACTGTGCTGCTCCTGCCAAAATAACACCGATATACCAGATTTGAGGAAAGAACAATAAACAAATCGGTAGTGAAATCCAACAAAATGCAATCAATACAAAAGTCCATGTATGACCTAATTTCTTGACACCTGGAGCCACTAAAAAGGATCCTAAAATTCCCAAACCAGGAAAAATTGATGCAGCTAAACCAGCAGCAGATTTATCCATTCCTAGCGAAGCGAAAATTGATGGTAGCCAAGCTGCCAAACTAAAATAACAAAAACACTGACAAATAAATACCCAACAAACACCAAATGTAA
>JAISHP010000141.1 GCA_031262545.1 Candidatus Ancillula hodotermitis
AACAAAATGATTATTTTCATTTTAAGGCTTATTTCTGGGCATAAAACAAGAAATGTAACAGTTTTGTAATGATTTACGGCGCAAAATGTAACCAAATTGCAAAACGAATTTTATATACTGTTAATATGGATAAAATTTTGCTAAAAGAAGTGATAAAAAAGACCTTATTAACTATTGTGGCAGCCGCGATGGCATTCACAATGATTATGTATACAAATGGTGCATTCTTGCCCACTAAAGCTCACGCTAGTGAGGATTTTTCGTATGATACTGATTATTCCGATTCTAAAGTATCTTTACAAAAAATGCCTTATTTGACAGCTAAGGAATGGCAATCTTGCCCTAGCCAAATTACTGATGATAACGCAGAGGTTTCTTCATCTAGTTTGGTTAAGTGTAATCAAAAGGATTCAAGGATTGTAATTTATAAACAAACAGCTAATGGCGAGGAAATTATTCCTAACTGTACTTTTGATGAAGTAGGTTGTGTAAATAAAGAAACTAACAATCCATCAACAGCAAGACCTAATCCAAATTCCGAAGAACTTAATACTTATTCTGGTTATGAAGGATATCCTGTAACTGCTACAGTTCAAGATAATAACTCTTCAGTGGTTAACCCTGTTTTGGATATCCATGTTATTGGACAAAGAACAGATAAGGCTTTAGGTGAAAGCGATCAATTATATCCTAAAGGTAAAGACGGGAATCCTAACCAACTAAAAATTCAAAATTATGCAAATTGTCCTTTAGTAGCAGATTCTTCAACTAAGAATGCTCGTGGTGCTAAACTTGATGAAGATAATATTCCTGAAGGTGTAAAATGTCGTGTTATGAGTAAATATATGGCTCCAACTTATACAGAAACTGCTTATCACGGTGTGGGTAATCTAAATGCTGGTGATGTAGTTATTGGTTATGGTGAATACAACGCACAAACAGAACATTATGATTTGAAATATCGTAAGTTAGATTCCAAAATGCAAAATTTACAAATGACACCTAGCGAAAAGACTATTGTTACTCTAGAACAAAAAATTGCTACTTCTACAGATAAAAAACTTAGTAAATTATTGGATATGGATACTTATCATGTTGATTATGCAGATGATGATACAAGTAATGTAAATCCTATTTTTGGTGAAAAGATTGATACAAATCTAAAATATTTCTGGGAATATATACGTAATCAAGATACTCAAGCTGCTTCACTAGCAGATTTTCTAAGTACACTTTTGAATTCTGCAAAAGAAACAGATGGGTGTGCTAACTTAGAATCAGATGATGATAAAACATCACCAACAAATGATAATTGTTTGATGGGTAATCCTTATCAAGATATTAAAGGAACACCTTTTGGAGATTTTAAAACTCATAAAATTTATGAATCAACAAGAAATTTGGTGATTGATATTGTTACAGCTGTTATTGGTGTTATTTCAGCAATTTTAATGTGTATTCCTGGTGGTCAAGCATTTGCAATAGCAGCTCAAGTAGCTTTTGTTGCTAGTATTGGTCTTGGTGTTGGTTTGAATTTTGCAAAGGACAACAGAATGAATGAACAGCTTTCTGATGAACTTGGCGGAATTGTTCAAGATCTTAGTGATCAAGAACAAGGTATTATTGGAGCGATTGGTGAATTGAATAAAAATTTAACAACACAGCGTTTGAATACTTATTTGGGTAATGTTATTACTGAAATGAGAAAGCAAGAGAAAGGTTATACTGACTTGGTTAGTGGAAACATCAAAGAACAACAAGATACTGTTAATAGCATTTTGCAATATTTCCAAAAGAACAATATTAATGATGCTGTAAGTGAGGCTGTAAGTGCTGATGATTATGCTGAAGCATATATAACAAATGCTGATCTTAAAACTAATATTAAGGCAATTGTAGATAAGATGAATGGTATTTATGAATACGGAAAGCCTTTTGATCCTGAGTTGAGCAAAGATTACAATGAAGGAAATGTAAAAGACTTTACAGGCACTTCTGATAATGCTACTACTTATCCTAAGCATGTTCTGGAAATGATTCAATTAATGAACGGAACAAGTAATCTAACAAGCAATCCAATTTCTGGTTTATCGGCTTTTGATGCTAATGAGGCAATTGCTTCTTACAAATATAATTGGAATTTCCAAACCTGGAATGATCGTAGAAATATTGATAGTGCGATGTTTGTTGATGTGGAAAACGATTTTGAAAATGTATTTGGTGCAATGACCAATAATAAATCTCAATATGATGTTACTAAAATTATTGACGATCGTGATCAATTAGGAATTTATTATGATGATTTGTCATGCGCTGAGGCAGGAAATTCAGGATGTAGATTGTCTGGTTTGCTCTACAAGACTGGGGATGATGGAAAGATGGTTGCTGATCACGATAAAATTTGGTCTAGAACTGGTATTGCTAATGTTAGAGTAAAAGTAATTAATGCAAATACTCAAGCTCTAATTAGTAATTTCATGGATTTCACGAGTAATTATGTTTCAGCCATGGATAAAATTAATGATGAAGAAACTTTAGCTAAAAAACATATTTTCTACAATTACAGAATCCAACAATATACTGGATTTGAAGATTTACAAAGTCTTTGTTCTGATATTAATAATGGAGAAAGTAATGCGGCTATCCAATCTAACGCAGATGGGAAATGTGATTATATTGATGGTAAAGGTAATTATAATTTGGCTACAACAAACCGAGAAGTGCAAACAACTTTCCCTTCTCGCATTCATTTGCCATTTGGTGATTTTCACGCCAAATTAGATGGAATAGAAGCTCATGATGTGCCTTCTGGAACTAAAGGAGGATTTGAGGATAGATTTTATGCACAAGCACACAAAATTCAATATTCTAGCGTAAATAGTGGTAAACCTGTTGACAAGTTTGCTCTAACAGACTATGGCCAGGATAATATGGTTTTGGATGATTTTATTGTTCGTGAAAATAAAATAGAAGATTTTGCTAATTTTATCACTACTCCAACTAGTAAAGACGATCTAGCGGAATGCCCTATTCAAGATGATTGTAAAATTAATTTTGCAGACTGGTCTGGAATGAACACAAATGATAAGATCATGATGGTTGGTCAGTCTCATTATAGGGTTGAAAATAAAAATGAAACTAATGATATTAAAACTAGCGGTGATAAAACATATCATATAACCGATACAGATACTTCTTTCTATGTTAATACTTTAAGTATTAATAAAGAGAATATTTTGAATAGTAAATGGCACAAAGATGACAAGTTACATATGGAATATGGTGATATTAGTGATGATGAAGTTGCTAAAGAGCATACTTTTACTCACTTTAATTATGAGCTAGCTAAAATTCATACATCGGCTCAATATACAAATGTATTTCATCAAGGCAATACACCTTATATGGTTCATTCAGCATCAATAATTGCTGGATTTACTAATGCTGATAAAATCTTTGTTCCTGTTGCTTATTCAACTGACTATGTTGATAATCAAGTTTATAATAGTAATCTTGAAAGTGGGAATTATCAAGTAAAATTGCAGTTTGATCAAGATAAATTTACTCATAAACTTGGACAATCATTTACGGGTTCTACTGGATATTCATTGTTACTAGAAAATAAAAAAGACGGTAATGTAGTAAACAATTTATCTCAGTATTCATCTGATTCGGGCATTGTCTCATTCAAAGTAAATTCTGATGAGAAATACTGTAAGATGAGTTATAGAGATAGTAAGAATATCTTCTTTAATTTCGGAGGAGTTGTAAGTAATGATGGTGTTTCTTGTTCTGTTTCTGTTATGATGAATGGAGTTGAAGTTGCTCAAAAGAATATAACTGTTCAAGATATATTTGAGGCTAGTTTGAGTATGGATGATCAAAGTGAAAATTCTGTTGATGTTACAACTCAATTAGTTCAAATGAACGGTGGTAAAGGATCATTTATGGAT
Organism: Candidatus Ancillula hodotermitis; assembly: GCA_031262545.1. Classification (GTDB taxonomy): domain Bacteria; phylum Actinomycetota; class Actinomycetes; order Actinomycetales; family Bifidobacteriaceae; genus Ancillula; species Ancillula hodotermitis. Next base: position 3,954 of record JAISHP010000141.1, read on the forward strand.
ATTAAAGCTTGTGATGCAAGATTTACGTATTATATAAATGATACGAAATTGAATTGTAAACAAAAAGCTAACAATAATCAGGCTATATTAGAAATGGAAGATGGTGATTCTATACCGTTTGGTGCATTAACTGTTAAATATTCATCAGATGGTGGCGACATTGTTTCTGATTTAGTTAAGTTTGGAGTAAATTCAATAGATTTATTGGATTACGCAAAAGATAATGTGCCTAGTGATATCAAAAATTCAGGATTTCACATCTATTGCTCTGATGCTGTTACCGATGACAAGAATCCAAAGGAATTAGTGTTCTACAATCAAGTAAGTCATTGTTCTGTTGTTAAGGATGAATTCAAATCATCTAAACATTACACATTAATGTTAATGACACCATTTGTTTCTTTTGTTGATCAAGAAAAGGGAGATCAGGGATCTGTTCTTCAAATTGATTCTGAATCTAGACAAGGCAATATTTTTAATTTTGATATGAAATTTGATAATACATTAGGATCTGATCAGATTCAACCTCTTTCTTTCGATTTAGCTGTTGATGGAGGGAATTCTGTATTTGATAGTTCTATTGATTTCAGATATGATTCAAGTGCAAATATACAAAACAGAGTTTTGGATAAGGTTACTTGTGATAATCAAAGCAAAACTGATTCTGATAAAAGAACTTGTGTTGCTAAGATTGATGTAAATAAAACCAAATTTAGTGATTTTGTAGTTACAACTCCAAAAGATGTTAAAGTTCTTGATGTAGATAGCCACGAATTCACTTCTAAGGCAGCAAGTGATGGTAAAAATAATGTAAATATATTGAATTTTGCTAATGGCGTTCCTAATGAGGTTAGCTTCATTTTGGAAGGTAATGCAAAAAAGACCGTTGGGTACTCAATTGAAGTTTATCTTACAAATGAAAGTGATACTTCTGCTGGTGAGTCAAATAAGCTTTCAACATCTGTTTCTAATTCTTTTGTTAGAGAAAATGATGATGTAGAGCTAACTTATGATCAATATTATCAAGCATATTCTAAGGCTTGCTCAGAAGGAGATTCGACAGGGACTGATGATCTTTATGATTATGGATGTACACTTTTTGAAGAAGGTGATGTAACTGATAGATTGGATTTAGAGGCGCAATATCTTTGGTCAATGATGTATACTGTAGATCCATCTGATGCGAAATTTATTGGTGAGGTGGTTCCCGTTGTAGCTAGTAAAATTATCAATGATAATATTTTGGAATCTAGTTATACTGACTATCCGGTAAGACCTTTGTTAAGTTATATTCTTTTGACTCAATCTAAATATCTTCCATTTGATATGGAGAAGAAATTGGTTATGAAGCTCGTTGCATATTATAATCAAGATAATCCAAATGATAAACTGTCTATTGGTAACTTTGACTGGAAGTCTAACCAGTTTGATATGTCATCTTCAACTGATATAAGTGGTGATTATAATAAATTGTTTAGTTACGCTTTGAATCAAGCTTCGGATGAATCTGAGTTAAACAAAGATGCTGATTATAGTAGCAGCATTATGAACCATGTGTTTACTTATCTAAATTCACAATCAAATATTTTTGATAATAACAATAAGTAATCATTTTATTTATCTTTTCTATTTATCTGGAAAATTACCTGGCAAAAGCCTACCCTTCTGGGTAGGTTTTTGCTTTAACTTCCAATAATAATTTATCTGGAAATAATTTATCTGGAGAGTTTGCTGGCTACATTACGAGCTTTTATAGTAATTTGATCTATACTTTTAATTGGAGATAATTCTTTACTGATTACGGATTGTATTAAAAAATCTGAAATTTGAGGATTTTTTGCTAGTAAAGGTCCGTGGAGGTATGTTCCAATTGAATTTTTATAGATTACACCTTCGGTTTTATGAGCTAAATCTCCGTTGCCAATTCCTAAAGTGACTTGCTCGGCTAAAGGGTGGGCATTTTTTTCTAAGTAAGTTTTTCCAGAATGGTTTTCATAGCCAATAAGCTTTCCAAAACGTTCGCTTTCGGTTATGATATTTCCTATTATTCGTTTATCTCCAGCTTCTGTCCAGATATTAAATACTCCAATTCCAGGGATTTTTTCTCCTTTGCGGGTTTGAAAGTATTTTCCGAAGAGCTGATACATTCCACAAATAGCTAAAATAGCACCTCCGTTATCGGCAAATTTTTTGATACTCGGTCCAATTTTTTGTAAATCAGCGGCTAATTCAGCTTGAGAAGAATCCATTCCTCCTCCTGTTGTTAAAATATCAAATTGGCTGGGTAAATTATCACCAATATTATAATCAATAATTTCAGCTTTATATCCTCTGAGTTCTATTCTTTTTTTGAGGATAATAGCATTTCCCGTATCCCCATACATATTCATTTTTTCGGGATATAAATTTAGAATCTTGTATATTCTTGAATCGGAATTCATTATTATAATGCCTTTTGCCTTATAGATTGTTCATAATTTTTGAAACAATTGTGTCTACATTTGCTAAAGCACCTTTGCCCACATCGCCGCAGGCTAAAAGTGATTCTTTCGGTTCGATTTCTTGCCAACCTCGTTTAACTAATTTTTCTATATTTTCTTTAGTAGCTGGATTTTCATACATATATGTGTTCATAGCCGGCGCAATCAACATAGGAATGTCGTGACAAGCTAGTGCAACTGTTGAAACTATATCATCAGCAATTCCATTGGCAACTTTACCGATAATATTGGCTGTTGCCGGGGCAATAATGAACAAATCAGCTTCTTTAGCAGTATCTATATGGTCAATTCTCTCAGGCATTTTTTCTTGCATAACTTCAGTTCTAACTTGATTTTTTGAAAGTGATTGAAAAGTTAAAGGTGTGACAAGTTTTGTTGCATTTTCTGTCATCAAAACTTCAACGTTGTATTTCTTTTTCCTTAATTGACTTACAATATCGCAAGCTTTATAAGCCGCAATTGAACCAGTAACTGCTAAACAAACTGTTTTCATAATAATATTATCTCACGAGATCGTATTGATATAATGTATATATGGCTGAATATATCTTCACAATGCATGAAGCACGTAAAACTATTGGTTCAAAAGTAGTGCTTGATAATGTTTCTTTAAATTTCCTTCCTGGGGCTAAAATTGGTGTAGTCGGGCCTAATGGGGCAGGAAAATCAACCTTATTAAAAGTTATGGCTGGAATTGAAAATATTTCTAATGGTGAAGCGAGATTATCGCCTGGATTTACTGTTGGAATTCTTTTGCAAGAACCTCCTTTAGACGAAACTAAAACTGTCTTGGAAAATATTCGTGAAGGAAAAGCTGAAATTTTTGCCAAAATTGACCGTTATAATGAAATTTCTTCTGAAATGGCAAATCCTGATGCTGATTTTGATGCTTTGATGGAAGAGATGGGTCAGCTACAAGAAGTTATTGATGCCGAGAATGCTTGGGATATTGATAGTCAATTGCAGCAAGCTATGGATGCTCTGCGTTGCCCTCCGGCTGATGCTGATGTAAAAGTGCTTTCTGGAGGAGAAAGACGGCGTGTGGCGATGTGTAAGCTTTTGTTAGAAGAGCCTGATTTGTTGTTGTTGGATGAGCCGACAAACCATTTAGATGCTGAGTCTGTTTTGTGGCTGGAAAATCACTTGGCTAACTATCCTGGGGCTGTAATTACTGTGACACATGACCGTTATTTTCTTGATCATGTTGTTAATTGGATTTGTGAAGTTGATCGTGGTAATCTTTATCCTTACGAAGGAAATTATTCTACTTATTTGGAAACTAAGCGTGAACGTTTGGAAGTTCAAGGCAAAAAAGATGCGAAGTTGGCAAAACGTTTAAAGGAAGAGCTTGATTGGGTTCGCCAAAATCCAAAAGGGCGTCAGCAAAAATCTAAAGCTCGTTTGGCAGCTTATGAACAAATGGCAGCTGAAGCAGAAAAAACTCGTAAACTTGATTTTGAAGAGATCCAAATTCCAGCTGGTCCCCGGTTAGGAGATGTTGTTGTTGAGGCACATCATATTAATAAAGGGTTTGACGGACGAACTTTAATTGATGATTTATCATTTACTTTGCCCAAAAATGGAATTGTTGGTGTAATTGGTCCAAACGGGGTCGGTAAATCTACTTTGATGAAGAGTATTGTTGGTTTGGAAAAACTTGATGGTGGAGAATTAAAAGTTGGGGAAAGTGTTAAGATTTCATATGTTGATCAGAATCGTCAAGGGCTAGATCCAAATAAGAATATTTGGGAAGTAGTTTCTGATGGTTTAGATTATATTATTGTTGGCAATCAAGAAATGCCTTCAAGAGCTTATGTGGCTAGTTTTGGGTTCAAGGGTCCAGATCAGCAAAAGTTGGCAGGAGTTCTTTCTGGAGGAGAGCGTAATCGTTTGAATTTAGCTTTGACTTTAAAACAAGGCGGTAATTTACTACTTCTAGACGAACCAACTAATGACTTGGATGTTGAAACGCTTGGCTCATTAGAAAATGCTTTGTTGAAATTTGCTGGTTGTGCTGTTGTCATTTCCCACGATCGTTGGTTCTTAGATAGAATTGCAACTCATATTTTAGCTTACGAAGGAACTGATGAAGATCCGGCTAATTGGTATTGGTATGAAGGAAACTTTGCGGGATATGAGGAAAATAAAGTAGCAAGACTTGGGGAAGAGGCGGCGAGACCGCATACTGTCCACCGTAAACTCACTCGCTAGTTTTTTGAGTTTATTTGAACGAACTTCTTTGTTTTTGAAAAGTGTAGTGCCTTAAGCGTAGCTAAGCTATGCTTCAAATATCGAACATAAAATTCCCGCCTGCTTTGCAGTAGGGATTAAAATTTTATGTGAGAGT
>JAISHP010000016.1 GCA_031262545.1 Candidatus Ancillula hodotermitis
ACAATATTTAGTTGTATAGAGCGTCGACCGAAAGAGGGAGACGCGAAGCCGTGCTTCTGTGAGCTGACAAGCGAACAGATAAAGCACTGATCGCCAGCTGAGCTATTGGAGCTTGCGAACGTATAACTTATTTAAACATTATACCTATTTTGAAATATCTAATTCAAAATATTTAAATTTGCAATTTTATTCATCAATGGCTTATAAACCTTTTGTAGAATTAAATCAACAAATACAAATACAACCCCTAAACCAAAAGTAGCTAAAGGAACATAAGGCCAAAAATGTATTCCTATTTCACCTGAATGAAGAATATCCATAAACCAGAAAGTTGTTCCACCAATTAAGAAATTTGTATGAATTAGATAAACCGGAAAAACGGTAGTTGCTACTTTATTTATTACTTTATTATACTTGATATGGATATTTTTAAATACATACACAATTATGACAGCAAAAAGGAATGCCCAAATTGACCCCATAGGGATAGTATTTGGATCTGCTTGAAAGAAAAATGGTAATTGAATATGTAAAATCTCACTAGGGTGAGTTGTAAAAGCAATATAAATAACAATAAAACACAAGGCTAAAATTGAAATTGTTTTTGATTTGACAGACCATTTTTCTTCACTTACAGCTTTCCTCATTAAGCAACCAAAAGCGAATGTCAATCCAAATCCAATTAGTCTAAATAAAGGAGTAAGACGATTTTCCCAAGCTGGTTCACAAATATAGAAAAATAGAATTACGAAAAAGCCTAAAATTAGTGACCACTTGCCAAGTTTTTCAAACAACTTTCTTGTAATAAATATTAATATTGGTGAAATCAGTATTACTAGTATATAGGTCTCTAAAAAGAAAAACCCTCCTCCTCTAATCAAATATTCAAAAAGTCCAGTTGGAGAAGTTAAAACAAACTTAATATAATCCATCCTAGCAGTTCGCCAAGGAGCAATTTGAGAATAAATAAACAAACTAATCGGGATAAACAAAATCGCATAAAATAGCCCCGGAACTAAAACCTTGACTTCCCTTTTGATAACACTTTTGACATCAATCTTACTATTTACAAGAAAATATCCTGAAAGCAAGAAAAAACCATGATTAGAAGCTTTTCCAAAATAGCCAATCCATCTTGCCCAGTCAGGCATTACCAAAAAATCTACATTGTGACAAAAAAGAATTAATACTATAAAAATTATTCTTAAAAGTTCAAAATTACTAGAACGCTGTTTAATCAATTGCTTAATCAAGATTCTTTCCCCTTTTCTTTTTGGTTCGCTAACTGTCCACATGCCCCATCAATATCTTGCCCACGAGAATTTCTCAATGTTACAGGAATTCCCTTTTCTTTTAAAATATTCTCAAAAATCTCTGTTTGTTTTTTAGAAGAGGCTGTCCATTTCGAACCAGGAACCTCATTTAGCGGAATCAAATTTACGTGAACCCAATTTTGACCTTGACGATTTAACTTATTCGCTAATGTTTGTGCCTGCTTACCTGTATCATTTATATCTTTGATTAATGCATACTCAATGGAAACTCTACGTTTTTTCTTCTGAAAATAGTCATAACCAGCTTGTAAAACTTGTTCAACATTGTATTTTTTGTTCATAGGCATTAATTTAGAGCGTAAATCATCAGTAGCTGCATGTAATGAAATAGCGAGTCTAAATAGATGTTTATCTTCAGCAAGAGCTTTAATTCCTTTAACATCGCCAACAGTTGATATTGTAATATTTTTAGCAGAAAGGCCGAAACCATTAACCTTATCATCAGTAATCAATTCAACAGCATCTAAAATATTTTGAAGATTTGCAGTTGGCTCACCCATACCCATAAAAACAATATTTGATAAACGTGCTTGATCCCCCCACTGTTTTTGAGTATCAACAAAAGCTAATCTAACTTGCTCAATAATTTCCGCTCTGGTTAGATTACGTTTTAATCCCAATTTACCAGTCGCGCAAAAATCACATCCCATTGCACAACCAACCTGAGTACTTAAACAAAGAGTTACTCTAGAAAATTCAGAATACACATCAGGATAATGCATCAAAACGCTCTCGATTCTATTCCCATCTTCAAGAAGAAGTAAATTTTTAACAGTTTGAGCTTTACCTAAATTATCCGTATCGCCAAATTGTTGAAGTTCAATTTTTACAATTTCAGGCAAGAGATCTTGTTGCATTTTTTTTCCCATTTCCTGAGGGATATCACTCCATTCTTCATAATTTACTGAATAATGTTGAAAATAATGATTTGCTAATTGTTTAATACGAAAATCAGGATAGCGTTTTTTGGACGATAGATCTATTTTATCTACGAAATGCATTTTGCCCAAACTGATTAGAAAAAATTTTTTCAGGACTATCTTTTAATATTTGATTTAGTTCTATTTTGTAATCTTTTGCCCATTTCATATATGGATTCTTAACAAGCTTATCATTTGAAAAACGAGTATCATCTGTAACTTCTTTAGTGCAGAATTCAGGGATTTCTAAATCAGTTACTGGCGAAAGTCTTTCGCATTCTGCAATTACTAGTCCATAATTCTTTCCTGCGAATTCATCAATTACCCAACCATCTTTTCCAGCCCAATATGAGTGTCTATTTTTTACAATAATTTGTTCAGCTTTAGAACGTCGAATCATTTCTGCTGCCACAAGAACATCAATTGAATTTTCAACTTCATAGCGAGTTCCACCAATAGTCGGACCTTTAACAGTAATAAAAGCCATATCCCACATCTTAGAAAAATTATCAAGAACTTCCTCAATTGCTTCTTTTGATTTTAGTCTTTCTGTCATTTTAATTTTCACTTCAGAAGCTTGTAAACGCACCCGAATTGCATATCCATCTTCTGCTAAAAAGTAACTTTGAATTATCAGATGGGGTGGAAAACCATCATCATCTAATCTTGGCATTTCTTGACAAAAAAATCTACGTTCGAATTCGAAATCTGGAAAATCACCTAACAAATTTTCTCCAGGCCCACTCGCACTACTAACAGAACTGCCTAAATATTCAGCATTACTCACTATTATATTATATCAATCAATTTTGCAGTTCCATTATGCTCAATTAATAAAAATTCAAAGATAAAATAATTATATTATCACAAATATGATAATTCTTGATATTTATCAGCCAAAATTTTAGTTTTTTCAATACCTAAAACTTGTGGAACAGTCAAAACTCCGTTAGCTTTATCCTCCTCAATATCTTCAATATCATCGCGCAATTGATATGCTATCCCGAAATTTTCACCTTGTTCCGCATATTCATCAAGCTCTTCAGCAAATTCTGTTGAAAATAACTCAGGAATAACAGAAGCTGGAGAAGCAAAATAACCTCCAAGTCGCAAAGCAAGCCCAAAAAGCGTTCCTGTTTTCATTTTTAGCACTTCAAGCATTTCGTGACTTTCAGGAATATATCCTAATTGACCCCAGACTGATTCTTTCATTTGTCCTTCGGTCATCACTCTCAAACATTTCAAACATTGAGAAACAGCATATCCATCATTAATCTTACTAATTATAGACAATGACCTAGCAAAAAGAACATCACCTGCAACTAAAGCAATCTTCTCTCCATGAACTTTGTTTAAAGACTCGATCCCTCTCCTAGCATCATTTTCGTCTAAGACATCATCATGAATAATTGAAGCTGTATGCATCATTTCTATTGCGCTTGCAGCAGTCTTTAGCCTTTGCTCAGCTTCATTTGGAAGTCCACCATTAACCCTGGCCACCTTTGCAGCTGTCTGAAAAAGTAATTTAGCTCTAACTTTTTTCCCTGGATTGTCACGATAGTGATTTACAATTTTTACAAATTGATTGTCGACATCTTCTTCAATAATTTTAGTCATAATCTCCATTCACTTTAATTATTCTGCATAATACTAACAGACCTAAGAGGCTTAGAACTCTGTCGTTTATAGTCTTCTAATTCTGCCAAAGTGGGACTATGATAAATATGAGTACAAACAATTCCGCTCCAAGATCGTTTAACAATCATTTTCTTAAATCCTGCCTTTTCGAAAAGATAAGAAACATTTTGAGGTGTGTACCATTTTTCAATTGAATTGGTCAAATAACGATATGAATGCCCATTTCCACCTAGCAGACGAGCAATTCGCCAAAGAATAAATCTTTCATAAATTATTACGAATGGGCGAAGCAATAACCTCGGAGTAGAGAAATCTAAAACAGCCAGCTGTCCACCAGGTTTTAATAATTTTTTAGATTTTTCTAGGGCACCAAAAACATCAGGGATATTTCGTAAAGCAAAACTCATAATTACTAAATCAAACTTTTGATCAACAGGAGAATATTGCTCTAACGGTAAGTTAACTAAGCGCACATTTTTCTCTTCCCATTTATTGACATTATTTTGAGCAATTTTCAACATCTCTTTAGATTGATCAATACCAAAAACATGGTCTGTTTTTAAATTTAATTTATTTATCTTTTTCAAAACAGAATGGAGCTGTTTGCCTGAACCTACCCCAATTTCTAAAACATCTAAATCTTGATCAACAATAGTTACAGACCTCCGCTTTAGCCCCTCTGCAACCAATCTAGAAAAAGTAGAGCGCCATAAGTTAACTAAACCAAAAGATATGACCTCATTAATAAGGTCATATCTTTTAGCTATTGTGTCAAAATTTACTTTTGAACTCATTTAGATAGCTTATTAGAACAATCCAAATGGATCCCACTGATTGCTGTCATCATCACCATTATCATTATCAGAATTATCCGACCCATTATCAGAATTGTTATTTGAATTTGATGTTCCAAGTGCAACTGACTGTTCTTTATCTAGTTTAACGTCAACTTGATAGACCTTACCATCCCGAACGTAACCTACTTTGATTGTAGAATTCAATGCATATTCCCGAATATACCCCATCAAAGAATAATCACTTTGAACAGCTTTATTATCAATTGAAACCACAATGTCTCCGACTTTTAGTCCAGCAACTTGAGCAGGCATTCCGTTATTAACAGTTTTTAATTCAACACCTTTACGCTCAACCCCATCAACCTTGACAGAAGCTGTTGTTATCGTAACTCCTAAACCAGCATGTGTTGCTTTTCCAGTTGAAACAATTTCATTAGCTACTCTTTGAGCTAATTTAGCAGGAATCGCAAATCCAATACCTATTGAGCCAGAAGTTGATCCTGAAGATGAAGAAGAACCAGTTGAGGCAATAGATGAATTAACACCAATAACTTCACCCTTGGCATTAAATAGTGGACCACCTGAATTACCAGGATTTACAGCAGCATCGGTTTGAATAGCATTTGTTACTACATAATCCGAACTTGAAGATGGCGTTAAAGTCAATCCTTCCGACTCAGATTGAACAGCAACTGGTCGATCCAATGAAGAAATAACACCTGTTGTAGCTGTATTAGACAAACCTAATGGATTTCCGACAGCAATTACCGAGTCACCAACTGTCAAAGAATTAGAATCGCCAAAAGAAACAGGTTTCAAGTCATCTGGTCCATCTTGCAACTGGATAACAGCTAAATCACTAGTTGGATCTGTTCCTGTAACTTTTGCACCATAGATTCTCCCATCATACAAAGTGACAGTAATTGTTGAAGTCCCTGAAGCAGTAACAACATGATTATTAGTTACAATATGCCCTGCGGTATCTATAATGAAACCAGAACCAAGTTGACCAGATTGTCCGTATGTAACTTCAATTGAAACCACACTTGGGGCTACGACTGCATATATCTTTTCCCAGTCAGGATTCTCGTTGGTAGAATTACTTAAAGCTTGTTCAGCCTTATCTGATTGTAGTTTTGTTACATCAGAAATTGAAGAAACCTTTTGAGTGATATGGAACCAACCCAAATTAGCTCCTGCTAACATAAAACCAACAACCAAAACAGCAGTTAAAACAGCAGTTAAGATATAAGTCCAAATAGTTGGCTTTTGCCCTGTTTTCTTCTGGTTACTTTTTAAGTTTTCTTCTGATTTTTTATCAGAAGAAAGAGTAAAAGAATCATTTGGTTTTAAATTGTTTGAATCAAAATTAGTAGGTTGTGAAGAAATATTTTTTAATGAACTATCTGGGAAATTCGAATTAACAATTGCATTTCTAGCAGTTTGATCTTCTTCAGGTTTTGCTACTTGTTTTGCTGCAGGATGAACAGTGTAAGAAGAACTTACAACTTGCTCAGGAGCAGAAACCTGATTAAGTTCGCTACCAGCTTTTGAATCAGCATCAACTGCCCGACTATCTAAAATATTGATAGTCATAGCAGATAAAGCAGAATTTTTATCTCCCTCTTTATCTTCTAGGTTGTTTTTTTGATTATCTTCTTGATGATTCTCTTGAACTGGTTCTGAGATATTTCCAAAACCTTCAGCAAAATTACCATCTTTATTTTCACTACTATTTTGATTTTCATTATATCGATCAAACCAACTGTCAGCCATAATAATTCCTTTCTAATTTTATTTACTATATTGTGCTAGTTATTGTATTTACAGTATAAATATACATGCTTAATGAAAACTTAAAACTTGCATAACTTTTAACAAAATATTTAGTAAACTCTAATTTTTCCTTTTTCGAGCATTTTCTTTTGCTCTTTTATCATTGCTTAAAGTCACTTTACGAATACGAACAAATTCAGGTGTAACCTCAACACATTCATCTTCAGCAGCGAATTCCAAACTTTCTTCAAGAGTTAAATCTATAGACGGAGAAAGAACATCTGCAATATCTGCAGTAGCTGAACGCATATTTGTTAATTGCTTCTCTTTTGTAACATTAACAACCATATCTTCATTTCTGCTATTTTGCCCAACTACCATACCTTCGTAAACTTCTTGAGTAGGTTCAACAAAAAATTGCCCGCGCTCTTGAAGTTTAACCATAGCAAAAGGAGTTGCAACTCCAGCTCGGTCTGCAACCAAAGAACCCTGAGTTCTAGTCTGAATTTCTCCAGCCCAAGGTTTATAGCCATCAGAAATAGAAGCACAAATTCCTGTTCCCTTAGTTTGTGTTAAAAATTGAGTTCTAAATCCAATTAAACCACGAGAAGGAACTGAGAATTCTAGACGAATCCATCCTGAGCCGTGATTAGCCATTGAAAGCATTTGTCCCTTTCTTTCTGCCATTAATTGAGTAATTGCTCCCATAAATTCTTCAGGAATATCAATTGTTGCTAATTCGAATGGTTCACAAGTTTTTCCTTCAATTTCTTTCGTAACAACTTTAGGCTTACCAACAGTTAATTCAAAACCTTCACGGCGCATCTGTTCAACCAAAATAGCTAAAGCCAATTCACCTCTAGCTCTAACTTCCCACATATCAGGACGATCAGTATCTAGAACTTGAATTGAAACATTTCCAATTAATTCTTTATCTAGACGGTCTTTTACCTGACGAGCTGTAACTTTTCTTTCTTTAGAAGAAATAACAGCTTCTTTTGGAGCAATTCCCGCTAAAGGCGAAGTATTAACACCAATTGTTGCAGAGATCGCAGGATCATCAACAATAATTGGAGGAAGAGGACGTGGATCCTCAACATCTGCTATTGTATCGCCAATTGAGATCTCTGGAATTCCAGCAATAGCGACAATATCACCGGCATAAGCCTCTTCTGCAGGAACTCTATCTAAAGCCTTAGTTTTTAAAAGTTCAGTAATTTTAACAGTTTTTATATCTGCTCCAGGACCTTCACCCTTTCCATTACGAATCCAAGCAACTTGTTCACCCTTGTGAATAGTTCCACTAAAGATACGAAGCAAAGCTAAACGTCCTAAGAAAGGAGATGCATCCAAGTTAGTTACGTGAGCCTGCAAAGGAGCATTTTCATCATAAGTTGGAGCAGGAATAGTTTTTAAAATCTCTTCAAAAAGAGGTTCTAGATTATCATTATCAGGAAGTTTACCATTTTCTGGCTGATTCTTACTTGCATAACCAACTTTAGCTGCTGCATAAATCACAGGAACATTCAAAACCTTTTCAACATCAAAATCGTGACCTTCATCAACTAAATCTTCAGCTAAACCTAATAACAAATCACCTGTTTCTTTAACAACTTCTGGAATTCTAGCATCAGGACGATCAACCTTATTAATAACTAAAATAACTGGGAAATCAGCCTCTAATGCTTTTCTTAAAACAAAACGAGTTTGTGGAAGTGGACCTTCAGAAGAATCAACTAGCAAAACAACACCATCAACCATAGATAATCCACGCTCAACTTCACCACCGAAATCAGCATGTCCTGGTGTGTCTATAACGTTAATTGTTGTTGGTTTATCAGCATGTTCACCTTGATATAAAATCGCGGTATTCTTGGCAAGAATGGTAATACCCTTTTCTTTTTCCAAGTCACCAGAGTCCATAACTCTATCATCAACTTTTTCTCTTTCACCAAATGCGTGTGCTTGTTTCAACATCGCATCAACAAGTGTAGTCTTACCATGATCAACGTGCGCAACAATTGCCACGTTTCTAATATCTTCTCTAATTGCCATACTTATATATTATACTCGCACAAGGTATTTTAATGCCTTACACACGTGCCCAGTTCTCAACTTCCTTGATTTCATCAAGTGTTGGTAAACTAGAATTTGAGGTAAATTTATTTGGCTCAAAAGCAGATATTTTATCTTGAACATGTTGAATAATTTCAAGATAACTAATCTTATTTTCTAGAAATAAAGAAACTGCAGTTTCATTCGCAGCGTTCATCACAACTGGATAAAGAGGACCAGCCTCAAAAGCAAATCTTGCAATATTTACCGCCGGGAAAGTCGAATCATCAACCTGTTCAAAATCCCAACTTTTCAAAGCAATACCGTTCTTGATTCCACCAGCCTGACTCCAATCTACAGGCAATGCGGCATTTTCTAATCGATTTGGTCCCCAGAGACCCAAAGCGATTGGCAACCTCATATCAGGAGGACTTGTTTGCAAAATCACAGCGCCATCAAAAAATTCAACACCAGAATGAACAACAGATTGAGGGTGGACAACAACTTCAATATTTTTTGGAGCAACATCAAAAAGATAAGCTGCTTCAATCAATTCAAGACCTTTATTCAAAAGTGTTGAAGAATTAATTGTCACAACAGGACCCATTTTCCAAGTTGGATGATTCAAAGCCTGCTCAGCTGTAACATCTTTCAATTCAGATCGTTTTTTACCTCGAAAAGGTCCACCACTAGCTGTTAAAATAATTTTTCTAATTTCATTGCGCTTACCTGCCCGAGCAGATTGCCAAATTGCTGAATGTTCAGAATCAACAGGGATAATCTTATCTAGTAAAGTTGCTTCCTGATTTCCTGTAACTTCTCGGATTTTAGCACGAACAAGCTCCCCGCCAGCTACTAAAGATTCTTTATTAGCTAACGCTAAAACTTTATTATTATTTCTACACGAATCCAGACATGCAATAGTTGGCTCTAGACCTATAGATCCAGTTATACCATTTAAAACAACATCACAATCACAAGAAGCCAGCTGAATAATTTTATCAAACCCATCACGTGCAGCCAAAACACAATTATCTCTTGGGACATCAAATTCTAAAATCTGTTTTTCAAACAGTTCTTTGCTTTCTTTTCTTACTCCATTAGCTGCTAAAGCAACAACTTCAAATTTATCCCGATTTTGGCGAACAATATCTAAAGCTTGAGTTCCAATTGAACCAGTTGATCCTAAAATTATAATTTTACGCATTTTAACAAACTTTATTTCACAATTTATTCTTTACGCCTTATTCTTTATGCCTATTCTTCTATGGCATTCAAAATAGTGATAACTTTATCTAAAAATAAATCTACTTGATAAGTATCATAAGCCTTTGGACCCTTTTTAACAACAAATTGCTTATCTTTCATCATAGCAACATCAAAAGACCTACGACCTCCAAATAGTTCGCTGTCTAACTTATCTAAAAATTTATCAACCTCTCTAATTTTATAACCCCGCTCTTGAGAAGTTACACGAGGAAAACGAGAACCTTTATCCTTGGAAATATTGTCATATAAAGAAGATAACTTCTGATTAAGTTCTTCCGCCCAAACTTCTTCCCCAACTTTAGCAATTTCTTCTTCTTTTCGACGCTTTGCTATAGCTCTCTCTAATCTGTCTAAAGCTTCATCAACTTCATAGATTTTATATCCACCTTTTTGTGGTTCAAAGAAACAAAAACGAACCTTTTGTTCACTCAACTGATCAAAATCATTATTCCAAAGCTCACGACATTCATTAAAAAACGCATCAACCCCACTGGTCTCATATCCAGTTTCTTTACCTGTAACTCTACTAAAAACAGTTGCCATACTTATAATATTATACCCGTTTTCAAACGAGAAAACTTCTACTAAATCAATCCAGGATCAGATTTAAAAGTTGGAGCTGATAGATTAGACCCTAAACGTTCAGAAGTCAACAATTTCTTTCTATCATTTCTAGATGAATCACTATTAGTTTTATCCCCATTCTCTCGATCTGAAAAAAGATTACGATTCAGTAGCGCATCTAAGATCTTAGCGGCTGATAGTTTTTCTTCAATAACACGATCCACTTTCTCTAACACATCTTTTTCCATCTCAGCGTAAATTTGTTTTTGCGCTTCCAACATAACTTCCAGATCAATTGCTTTGATCTTCTTAGGTTTCACTGTATCATGAACATCCAAAGCTGGCAGACGGATAAAAGAAGCTGCAGTTGGGCAAAGTCTGTGATAACCACGAACAGTTTTAAGAGGATCTTTCCAAATCTGCTTTGCCTCAATTTTATCAAGCTCATTCAACTCAGTATCAGAAGCCATACCGGTTGAGAGACGTTTTAAAGCAACAGGAACTTGATCGATAGCCCCAATGTAGCAGCGACAATCTACAACCGAACAATTCATATCAACATGCTGACGTAAATGTGGATTAATTTTAAATTCTTCTTCACGAGCATGATCGGCCTCTTCTTCAGAAATAGGAGCGATAATAGTTCTCATAAAAGTTCCGGGGGTATCAAAAAACACTTGCATCAAATCAGATGTGCGAATCCAACGAGCAAACGGTAAAGCCTTTTCTGTTCTAAACTGGTGAGCATGCATTTCATCCTGTTCAGAAGCGCTCATCATTTGTTCATCATAAATCGATCTCTTCTTTGCTTTTTGATAATTTGCAAAATCCGTAGCATCAAAGTGAACCTTTTCCCCATAAGGCTCTAACTCATAAACATCATTAGGCTTCAAAATCTTCATATTAGCCTTGAACTCTTTATTTGTCCAACGCACAAAATTAGACATTCCTCCAACAATATTAACAACTTCATCTTGCCACTGAGAAAATTTGGGACCGAGCTGGGTAAAAGTAATTGCAATTTGGACATCCGCCAATTGAGCATCAGTCGAGCCATTCGGTGTTTTTTTATTTTTGCTTGATTTACCATTTTTTGTTGTGGTTTCATCTACCCGATCAAAATCTTCTTGAGGAATAGTCCACTGCTCATCAAGCATACCTGTAGGAATTGAAAAAAAATCAATCTGCAATCCAGTCCCTAGTGGCCAAAAACGCACAGATCTTACTAGCTCTGCCGAAACTTCCATTGTATAAACATCAGCATTATGAACAGGAAAAGGCTCAGCGAGTGCTAAAGTTCTAGAATATCTCTGCTTTTTAATATTTTCCATTTTATAAGTCATCTATCTCTCCTCTTTTCCCTTAAATTATATCACGAAATATTAAGAATTAAACTATTTTAGGCTATCTTAATCCTTTAGCAATTAATGTTAACTCTAGCTGGTCTAAGCGAAAAAAGAACATTGACAGAAGTGAATTTAATATAATTTTAGGTGATTTAATTAAAGTCTTAATAGATATTTTAAATCCTTTTGAATGAAGGGCTAAACTAAAATTACGACACCAAGTTATCATTATTGGAAATAGTGCTAAACCAATTTTAATTGATAGCTTAGCTTTCTTTTCTCTAATCAAAAAAGTTAAAGCAGTTCCTAAATTTTTTAAACCAAAAATAATACAAAATCCTAAAGAAAATAAACTCATACAAAAAAGACGCATAGTATAAAGAATTGCGCTATCCAGACTATCCAACCACCAATTCATGAAAAAAGTAATTATCAATGTTGCGCTCAACATTATTATCATAAACTTGAATCTTGGTAGATTTTGTCTAATTTTAGGGATAACAAAAATCAAGATTAAGATTAATCCTGTGAGTCCAATCCATATATAAATACCGTCCAAAAGAAAAGCTAAAGATGACAGTAAAATAAAAGCCAATAAAATTAAACATTCAATCATAATTCTCAACCTAAATTAATATTTTTATCAGCTAAATCAAATTCATTTGGATCATTAGTCACAATAATCACACCTCGACCTAAACTTGCTTCTTTTTTCACAATTTTTCTGAATAATTCTTTCCCTTCAATGTCCAAATGAGCCGAAGCCTCATCAAAAATTAAATAATCAGGATGCAAGGCTAGCATTCCCGCAATTGCAATACGCTGCTTTTGCCCACCAGAATATGTTAAAGGGTTTTCTTTTTCACGCCCTTCCATCCCTACTTGATCAAGTGCTAATTTTATCCTTTCTTCCCACTCTTTTTTTGGAACATTATAATTACTCAAAATAAATTCAATATCTTCTTGAACAGTATCAAAAAGAATTTGCATCGTAGGATCTTGAAAAACAACCCCAAAAATATTTTCACCTTTTTTGATTTCACCTTGGCTATTTTTTTTATTAAGTT
>JAISHP010000024.1 GCA_031262545.1 Candidatus Ancillula hodotermitis
AGAACAGCTCTATCTTCTGTATTATTCATATGTTTGCCGGTAAATTGACCTTCAATATATTCTTTCAAATTGATTTCTTCTGCCAACTCAGCAAATAAATCTAAAGTTGAATTTTTAATCCTATTTTTTGAAAGATCAATATATAGTGGACCACATTCAAATGATAAATCTTTTGCCCGATTTGGATCGTTTGCAAATTCATCTCTAAGATTAATTTTATCTAAATGCTTACGCTCTTTTTCAAGTTTTTTCCAAGTTTTTGTTTTTGTAGAATCAGATACTTTTTTAGTAATATCCACAATCTCTTCAGCCATATTGATACCTTTCTAATAAATCAGCTTTTAACTACTAATATTATATATCAAATATAATATATTAAGCTAATTTTGTTTCAATATCTATCAAAAAATTTTTAACGCGATTTTGATTCTTTGAATACAGCTCTAATAGCTAAACCTAGAGATAAGGCTCCTAATAAAATTGCTAAAAGACCTCCATCAAACCCAGTATTAGCTAATCCACTTGATGCTGAAGTAGTTTCAGTTTTTTGTTGACTACTTTTAGAATTAACCTCATCATTAGAATTACCGGCTTCTTTCGTATCTGACGCTGTCAAATCAGATTTGGTATCATCCAGATTAGTCGCACCTTCTTTAGACTCATTATCCACTACCCCAGTTGCATAGTTATTGTTATCCTCATTAGATTCAGAACTATCAGTTCCGTCCTCTTCTTTTACGTTAGGAAAAACACCAACATTTGCTTTGATTCTAGATTTAGCATCAACTTTAGAAAGAACTAAATTTTTACCCTGAGCAGATTCTCCATTAATTCTTGAATATTTGTGTATTCCGCTAGTGACTTCCTCGCCAACATTATATCTATCAACAGAAGATATTGTCGACCCCCTACGAGTAGTTACTTTCAAATCATACATCATTGCAGTAAATTTTGCTGAATAGTCAGCTGGTGCTTTTGCCTCTTTTACAATATAGCAACCACTAGATAAATTATCAAAAACAACCGATCCATCTTCTTCAGAATAGGCAGTTTGTAAAACATCATCAGCAGAAGAGAAAACAGAGCTATCTTTGCAAGCTTCCTCATTAAATACTTTATGAAGCTCTAATTTAGCATCACTCAACCCTTTTTGAGACTTTATATCTTGAACACTTTCGATCAAATCGAAATCTTGAAGATCAGGTTTGCTATTAGCTATTTCATCAAAATAGATTTCCCAAGCATCATTATATTTATTTAGGCTGTGAAAATCTGAAAAAAGAGTTTCTGAAGCGGGATGAGTATCTTCATAACCAGATACACCATCATTCAATTCTAAAACTACCCCATTATATGCCCAAACAACTTTACGAGAAGAAGTAAATTTATATCCTTTATCGCTAACATTTGCTGTAACTGAATAGACATGCCCATTAGTCAAAGTCACAGGATCCCCAACTTTAGCAATTTGATCATCGACATCACCATTACCAGTAGTAATATTTGAGATTATATATGAAGATGAAGTCGACTTAGTTCCGTTAGAAAGATTTGCATTAACTCTAAATTGAGCATCATTAGTTTGTCCGTATTGTGAATTCTCAACATCAAAAATCTGATCACAACCACCAACGGCGTAATCCTTGCACTTATCATAAGTATACAGAACATGTTGTGTTGATAATTGATCCTCATAAACTACAACAAGCTTATCATTATTTAAAGATAATCTCCAATAGCCATCTGATCCCCAAAAACCAGGAATTCGATCTTGTTGACTAATGCAATAATCAGAATCTTTATCTAGATCTGTAATTGTCATATATCCATCTAGATTTGGTCTAACTTCTTTTTGAACTTTTTGATCGCATTTAGCCCACAAATATGATGTTTTAGTTATATCTCCAACTGTATCACCAAGAATTATAGCTCTAAAAGTAACATCATAAGTTGAGCCTGGATTACTTGCATTTCCAGAATTTTGAACTACCTTATTTGAATTATTACCACTCTTGTAACCAGCTTTGGCATCTGCTAAATTTGAATTCACACAAAGCATCCCAGTCATAACAACAATCAACGAAACAACTATCCATGACATTTTTTTAATTAGTGTCTTTTCCATGTATTTTTTCCTTATCATACTTATATATTATACAAAATATTGCATGATGAAATCAAATTGCAAGCAATAAATGTTATTATTTATTACTATGTTATAGCTATTCTCACAAAATTTTTACAAAATTTATTGATTTTGGGCTAAGAAAGTCATAATTGCCTTTTGAGCATGCAATCTAAACTCTGCCTCTTTAAATACGCAAGAATTACCACCATCTTCAACAAAATTATCAATTACATCTTCTGTCACTTCTTGACCACGGTAAGCTGGGAGGCAGTGCATAAATAGTGCATCAGGCTTCGCAAGTTTCATAGTCTCAGCGTTAACTTGATATGGCAAAAATGCAGCTTGACGGACACCTTTTTCAGAAACATCCATCCCCATAGACAGCCAAGCATCAGTTGTAACTATATCAGCATCTTTCATTCCTTCTTCAGGATTACGAGTTACCAAAACGCTAGCACCAGTTTTTTTACCTATCTCTTTTGCCTTAGAGACAATTTCAATATTTGGAGAATATTCTTCAGGACAAGCAATCCGAACATTAACACCTGCATTTACAGAACCGAGCAAATATGAATGTGCCATATTGTTAGCACCATCACCGAAATAGACTAATGTTTTTCCTTGTAAACCACGAACGGCATCTTTTATATGAACACCTTTTCTTTGTGTAATATACCAGGCAGCACAAGCAAGATCTGTCACAATTTGGCAAGGATGAAATTCGTCAGTCAAAGAATTAATTACAGGTATTTTAGCATACTTTGCCATTTCTTCAACCCTCTCCTGTCCGAAAGTTCTCCAAACAACCATTTTAACCATTTTATCAAGAACTCTAGCTGTATCAGCTATAGATTCACCTCTACCCATTTGTGAAGAAGCTCCATCTATAATTAATGGATGTCCTCCTAATTCAACTACGCCTGTTTCAAAGCTTACCCGCGTTCTTGTAGAACTCTTATCAAAAATTACTGCTACAGCATCACGAACTGAAGTCAGATCGTTTAAATCTTTGGCAAAAGGTTGCTTAAAAGCATGGTTCTTTTCAAATTCAAGTGCCCATTCTAAAACTTGCTGATATTCACTAGGTGTAAAATCATCATCTCTTAAAAAATCTCTTTTCATTTTGTTTGTCCTTTCTCTGCTAAGTCTTTCACAACATCATTAATTATATTCAAAGCTTTTTCAACCGTATCTAATTCAATATTAAGTGCTGGTGCCAATCGTAAAGAATTCTCATTAACTGCATTCACAATCAAACCATTTCCCAAACAACCTTTTTGAATGTCAGCACTTGTATACCCATCACACTTAAATTCAAGAGCAAGCAAGCAACCCGCTCCTCTAAGCTCAACAATCTCTGGATTGTTAAAATCAGTTACAACTTTCGCAGCTAATTCGGCAACTTTGTAAGCATTATCTAGAAGATTGTCACGTTCAATAATTTCTAAATTTTTCAAAGCTACTGTCGTAGCAAGTGGATTTCCCCCGAAAGTTGTTCCATGACTGCCAGGTGTTAGGATATTTGAGACCTCATCGCCAAAGGTTACAATCCCTCCAATTGGGAAACCAGCTCCTAACCCTTTTGCCATAGACATAATATCAGGTTGAATTTTAATCCCTGGGAATAAAACTTCATTTTGGTGAGCAAACCAAGAGGCAGTTCTTCCGATTCCAGTCTGGACTTCATCTATCACCAACAAAGCACCATTTTTCTTTGTCAATTCTCTTGCCCTAGCCAAAAACTGAACAAACAATGGTTTAACTCCAGCCTCGCCTTGAATACACTCAACAAACATTCCGACAACTGGGCCTTTTTTCTCGGCTGATAAGTCAGAAAATGCCATTTCTAACACATCTAAATTATTTGTTTCGATAAACTCAACATTAGGAATTAAAGGCGCAAAAGGATCACGATATTTGGCTTTATAGGTTATTGAAAGTGCTCCACAAGTTCTACCGTGGAAAGAATTAATTAAAGCTAGAATTCTAGCTGGTTTACCCTCTGTCGGTATTGTTTTACCAATTTTTCTTAATTTTTCTGCAAAACTATCAGAGTTTGCATATTTTTTAACTATTTTTAAAGCTGCTTCAACTGCCTCTGTTCCAGAATTTGCAAAAAAGACCTTGGAGCCCCGAGGAGCTTTTGCTAAATCTAAAATTTTAGTTCCTAAAGATAATGTCGATGGATTAGTAAAGAAGTTTGAATGATGTGAGACTTTTAAAGCTTGTTGATAAATTGTTTCAGCAATTTCTTTATTCGCATGCCCCAAAGTATTAACTGCTATCCCACCCAGCATATCAATATATTCTTTACCATCTATATCTCGCAAAATTGAACCAGAACCAGATTCAACAATAAATTGTGGTGCTCCAAAAACACCTAAGAGTGGACTATTACTCACATTTCCTCCTGAAAATTATCTCTTGCTAACTCTAAAATATCACCTTGACGAACTAAAGTTCCGATTCCGGCCTTTGTAAAAATTTCAATCAAAAGGCTGTGAGGAACTCTTCCATCAATAATATGAGCCTCTGCAACGCCGTTTTCAACAGCCTCTAAACATGTCGTCATTTTAGGAATCATTCCGCTTTCTAATTTAGGCAGCATTTCCCTAAGTTGAACCGAACCAATTTTTGAAATAACAGAATCTGGATCTGGATAATTTTGGTAAAGACCTTCAACATCAGTCAACATCACCAATTTGCGAGCGCAGAGAGCTTCTGCAATAGCTCCTGCAGCAAAATCAGCATTAATATTCATCACTACTTCGGGGTCATCAACGCTGGGAGCTACAGAAGTTACAACTGGAATTCTTCCCGCATCAAGAAGATCAAGCAAAGCCTTAGGATAGACATCTGTCACTTCTCCGACCAACCCTAAATCTACCTCATTACCTTCCTTATCATACTCTTTCTTTTTCTGCGCACGAAAGAAAGCTCCATCTTCACCAGACATACCAACAGCATATCCAGCCTTTGGGGTTGAATAATGGTTAATCAGCCCAACTAACTCCCTTGAAACTTTCCCAGTCAAAGTCATTCTAACTACTTCCATAGCTTCAGGTGTAGTCTTTCTAAGTCCATTAACAAACTCTGATTTCACACCCATTTTATCAAGCATCTTTGAAATTTGCGGACCACCACCGTGAACAACAACAGGTTTTATTCCAATTGATTTCATAAACACAATATCTTGTGCAAACTTATGCTTCAGCTCTGAAGAAATCATAGCATTTCCACCGTATTTGACTACAACAATCTCATCCTTGAATTCTTGTATCCAAGGTAAAGCTTCAATTAAAACTTTAGGCTTTTTAAATTGATTAGTAAATTTATCAAGTTCGTTCAAGCTACTGCCTTTGCCAATAAAGTCCGAACTCTTTCCAAATCAGCGTGTGTCTTAACGGGCAAGAAACGATCACGAGAAACATTAACAACAGCTGAATTCTCAAATGAACCAATTGCAGCACCAATAGCCGTCTCTAACTGATAAACCGGAGTTGTTGATTTATCCTTTGGATTCACTGTCTTCTTATTTGCAATTAAAGGTAAGTCAATTACACCTTGCGTCTCATCTAGCTTTTTCTTTAAATCTTTCAGATTTAACCAGATTGAATTAGTGTTAAAATATGGATGATTCTTCATATCTAGTGCAATTTCTTTATCTTCATCTCGAATTTGCGCAACTTCACGCAAAACCAAACGCCCACGTTTATCTTTGACTATATGTCCACCTTTAATATCCAAATCAGTTTTATCAGCCAATTCTAACATCATAGAAGCTTTTGATTTAGCAAAAAATAATGCAATTTGTGGATCAAAAGCCGATCCTAAATTATCAGCGTTAGAAACAAAAGCATATTCATATCCTGCTTTTACATATTCATCTAACACTCCTGAATCATAAAACGAGGCATAAAAATCACCGTGACCAGGTGGACACCATTCCAAATCTGGATTTTCTGGAAACTCTACAGGTTCAAGTAAATCTTGGGTAATCTTTGGTTCAAAATGCTGCATTATCTCAATTGGTAAATTATTTTTATTAATATTCCCATATTTTGCAATATATTCTAAAGTATCTTTAGATGTTCTAAATGAATTCATAAATAGCAATGGTAAATCAGCATCAAATTTCTCTCTTCTGGCAATTTGATTCTTGATAATTACATCTAAAAAAGCATCCGTTGACCCATCACTATTTTTTCTAACAGGTAAAAGCGATTTTGCCTTATCAAGTCCCATTGTTGTTCCAAGACCACCATTCAGTTTGATTACCATAGTTTTTTGGGCAACTAATTTTTCTTCGGCTGAAATTTCTCTAGTCTCTTGAGGAACCAAATCTTTTAATGAAGGAATATTTCTTAATGCTGTAACATCAGATTCTAAAATATAACTTGATGCCCCCTCTTCCAATAACTTATATAAACGTGAAAAAACATTCACGAAAGTTTTTGAAAGACCATTACTTTCCATCTTAGCAACTGCTGAATGCAATCCTTGAATACTCATAGAAATATTATACAATAGGAATAAGGGCTAACAAATTTTCAGAAATCCAGTATTCTGAAATGAAGTAATTTCAATGCTTTAAATAGCTTGAGAAAGAGAATTAACTCCATAAGTAAATAGCCCGGTTGCTGAGTCAGAAATATCTTCAGCAAGTTCAGAATCGTATACTTTCTCCAACGCATCCTCATAAGAAATATTATCGCGTTCAACAATTTTATTTACCAGCATTATCATTAGCGAAGTATCATCATTGCTAAACATTTTTTACCTCATAACTTTCTTGAAAAGTTAGATATTTAAGGCTTTTGTTTGTTTTGAAACATATTTGGTAATTTTCTTCCTGGTATTCCAGTTCTAAAAGTGCCGCCACCTTCATTGCGTTATTTATACGCTCCTCTTCCATCGCCTCGATTAATGCATCCACAACCCTAACCACTCTGTCATCAGCAATGTTTCCTTCAATAATATCATAACCTAATTTAGAAGAATCAATTATTTGTCTTCTATTTTCAATAACAAACATCAGCCACTCTTCACTATAGTTATCAAATTGTTTAGTAAACAAATGATCATCTTCCTCATAATTATAAACACTCACAATTGGAACCGTTTGCAAATCTTTTGACAGTCGTTTTTTACGCTTTGCCCATTTTTCTGCTTGCTCTTTTATTAGAGTTGTGTAAAAACCTTGCCCAAAATCAATATCTGGTCTTCCAAAATCAACCAGAGGGTTTTTAATCTCAATCAATCCACCATGATAAAGTAACATTACATCATCTCCTTGCTATCAAGATCCGCTTTTACACCCTCCAAAATGATATCTAAGCCCAAAGAATGCTCAACATCATAATCTTTAGCAAGTCGAGCCAGAGTTCCAGCATCGCGCATAGAACAATAAGCAGAGCGTTTGTTCCCCCCGAAAAACTTTGCCGCAACCTTTTCAATAACAAAAATCACAAACCCTGCAACATTCTTATTCATACCAATATTATACAGTTTTTAAAAAGAATAAATCCCAAATTAACATTAGAAGTGCAACGCCTTTATCTAGTATAATTTAATTTAGAAAAAACAATAAGTCGAGCAAAAAAAAATGTCAATGATATTCTCAAAAAGCGCCAATGGTAATTCAAAATTACATTTCTTCTTTTTCTTCTTCAGTATAAAGAAGTCCAAGTTTTTCATATGCAAGCAATAGAGACTCTGCCAATTTATTGCTATCGATCAAAGGATCATCGTTGTTGTGAGTTAGGTAATCGAATTGATCAAGCCCCTTATATTGAAATGCATCTACCAACATATCTTGAGTGTCTGAACTCAAACTATCTAAATAATTATTGACTATAAATGATATATCAAATAAATCACGAATCTTGTCTCGTTGGTTATAAGCACCGATTTTGCCAATTGCAATACGATTAATCGAATATACATTTATTCCGTTAATTACTTCGATTTCGGAACCAGGTATTTCTTTTCTCCTGCTAGAAGCTTCAACCTTTAATGGATGTTGATCGTTGCCATAATCAATAAAACACCTTTCTGTAAAGGATGAGTTTTTACTCAATCTATACGAATAACCCATTTGTTCGCAAAAGGTTTTCACATGATTTTCAATCTTGCCGTGCTTGATATCTAAATCAATATCTTCAGAAAATCTATTAAGACCATAGCATTGAGACAGGCTAGTCCCGCCCTTGAGAAC
The DNA here is from genome assembly GCA_031262545.1 of Candidatus Ancillula hodotermitis. Lineage (GTDB taxonomy): Bacteria > Actinomycetota > Actinomycetes > Actinomycetales > Bifidobacteriaceae > Ancillula > Ancillula hodotermitis. Next base: position 8,346 of record JAISHP010000024.1, read on the forward strand.
AAAACCATCGGACCTCTGATTGAGAAATACTAGAAATGCCTTTATAACTTCACCGTGTTTCTCTTGCCAATTATCTTGACTCATTCCATTGCCTCCATTTCTTACCATACTCCTTCCACATAAAATTATATATATCGTGCCAATTATCTTGACCACTCAATTGTGACGTTTTTTCAAAAATCAGATCATCATAATCTGGATTATCAATGAAATTCTTATTCATCCCCTGGGCTTTTGCAAATTCACCACAGGAAACCAAATCAAGCAAAGCTCGGATATGATTCGCAACATAATATTTCTTCTGAAAATTAGGAACATTACATTTACCTTCTATCCCCCAGTTGCCTAAAGGAGATTTTTTTGATTGTCTCAAATCAACTTTGCTCCAATCCAGCGCAGATCTATGCCAGTCTCCAGGGGTATTAGTGCCATCCCGAAGATTCAAGGCATGTATGCCCGATATATATTCAATATTTTTCGGTTTTATTGTTATTTCAAAATTATTATCTTCGGCTATTTTTGAAAGTATGGAATAATGAGGATCGCGCTCGTTTTTGTAAACTCTTGCAACCCACCCTTTGCTGACCCCGGACTGCTCAGCAAGAAAACTACGGCTTTTCCCAGTCGAATCAACCATAAATTGAATAATATCTCTTGCTTCCATACTCATATTATAGCACACAAACAATAATTGAAGTTGTCATTTGTCAACTCAGCCAGAAAACTGAGCAGTTTCAATTCTTACTCAGGAAATGTAATTACCAATAACTGGAAGCGAAAGAGTTGATTAAGTCTTGGGCTTGGTGTTTTTTCACCCTGAAGAGGTTAGAATTTTCAAGGAGAGCCGCAAAACTCTCTTCCCTCGTGGCTGCTCCCGCAATGCTTGTCACTCTTTCTTCTGTTTTGTTTGGGTTAGGATTGACATCAAACATCGGCGATAACTCCCAGCCATTCCCTGACCAGAGAAAACCATGATTACGAAGATGGTCATCGGTATTATTGACTGAGATAGTAAAAGCAATTCTTTTGAACAACTCATTTAGATTCTTTGTAACATTAACACCATATTCCATCATAAAGTCAATCAATTCAAGATAGTCCCGATGCTCTCTATCAAATCGCTCCAACAATAAAACTTTTTTCTTACCAATTTCAACTAACTTAATATTAGTAATTTCAATGCCTAATCCTCTTCGCCAAAAGTTTACCAGCTTGCATTCTCCCAATATCACTATTATAAGGATTGATAAACTCCTCGAATTTTTCAAGCAGCCCTAATGCTTGCATTGTAAGAATTAAAGTTTCAGCACTAACTGAGAAATCACCATTTTCCATTTTAGAATATGTTGATCTAGCAACACCAATCCTATCTGCCATTTGGGCAGAAGTTAACCCTAAGAGTCGCCGCCAAGTCGACAAATCCTCAGATAATTCGTCTATTATTCGCTTCGTTTTGCAAGTTAATGTAGCCATTGCACTACATTGTACCACAATTACATACGGCCTAACTCCTAAATACAAGCCGAACCAACCATCGGTTTATATTTAGATGTCAGAAAATATAATAATTTATATAATATATATATGAGCGAACTAAATAAAAGCCAGAAAATTGACAACAAGAGCGATACGAGGAATCTTCAGGATAGATTTAAAGGAATGAGCGTTGAAGATATTGTAGCTGAATTAGACAAAAATCGCAAACCTCTTCAAATTGCTATTGAAAATTGGACACATGATTTTAATATAGGTTCAATTGTCCGCACAGCAAATACATTCAATGTATCAAAAATTCATATTATTGGCAAAAAACGCTGGAATGCTAGAGGAGCAATGTGTACTAATTTATATATGAATATTGTCTTTCATTCAACAATTAATGAATTTGAAAAATATTGTGAAGACAACTCACCAGAATATGATATTATTGGGATTGATTGCCTTGAAGGAGTATCTATTCCTCTAGAAAAAACTAATCTACCGACTAAATCAATTTTGCTTTTTGGTGCCGAAAAAACAGGATTAACCAAAGAAGCGCAAAAATTAGCCCTAAATTCATCCGGTAAAATTTTACACATTACTCAATACGGGTCAACTCGCTCAATCAATGCTGGGCACGCTGCTGCTATAGCTATGTATGAGTGGATTCGGCAAAATCAATAACTATTTTTAATATGGTCCATAAAGACGGTCACCAGCATCGCCCAAACCAGGAACGATATAACCATGTTCATTCAGACATTTATCCAAAGCCGTAACATAAATCCGCAGATTCAAATTTGGATATCTTTCAACACTAAAATGTTCTTCTAACATCTTTTTACCCTCAGGTGCCGCCAATATATTTAAGCAAGTAATATCAGTTGCTCCAAGATTGACTAAATAGTCAATCGCATCTCTAAGAGAACCACCAGTAGCTAACATGGGATCAATAATAAAGCATTGTCTTCCAGTTAAATCTTCAGGCAATCGATTTGTATAAGTTACAGGTTCAAGAGTTTCCTCATCTCTTTTCATTCCCAAGAAACCAACTTCACAAGAAGGTAGCATTCTAGTCATACCCTCTAACATACCAAGTCCAGCTCTCAAAATTGGTACAACTAAAGGTCTAGGATCAACAATAACTCGACGTCCAACTGTTTTTGCCACAGGTGTTTGAACCTCGACCTCTTCAGTTGCCAAACCCCTAGTTGACTCGTAAACCGCCAACATAGTCAATTCTGTCACAAGAGATCTAAAAATAGCAGAAGGCGTCTTCTCATCTCTCAAAATACCCAACTTATGTTCAATCAACGGGTGCTCTAATACTGTCCACTGTAAATTTGTTTGCATATTTATATTATATTCTTATTTTATAATGTATATATGACAATTAGAATTACGCCAGTTTGTACGGGCAATATTTGTAGATCAGCTATGGCAGAAGTAGTATTAAGCCAAATAGCAGAAGACAAAGGGTATCTTGAGAAATACGATTTTGATTTTTCATCACGTGGAGTTTCAGATGAAGAAGAAGGAAACCCGCTAGATTTTCGTGCTAGAACAGTTCTAAGAAATCATAATTATACCAATAGACTTTCACAAAGCATTATTCGCAATCACCAAGCACATCAAATTACCAGAAATGAAGTAGAAAATGCTGATCTTCTACTTGCCATGACAAAAAATCATGCAAAATCTTTAATTAGGCGTTTTGATGCAGACCCAAATAAGGTTATAATTTGGCGTTGGTTTGAAAAGATGGAAGAAGATAAAGAATTAGATTCACTAGATTTAGCAGACCCTTGGTATGGTGGACCTTCTGACTTTGAGAAAGCTCTTTCACAAATTGAACGCTCTGCTAGCAAAGTTATCGAGTATTCTATTAAACGCTTTGCTAGCTAACCTACCTAGTTAGATAGACTATCTAACTAGAGACTTAAGAAATCCATAGCCTAAGCGTTCCATATCTTCCTTGGGAACAAAGCGCAAAGCTGCTGAATTTATACAATACCTCAAACCTGTAAAAGTTTCAGGCATTTTAGCATTTTGAGCAAATTCATTAACTGTTTCTTGGTCAGCCGACAAATCAACAGCTCTCTTTTTGATGTTTCCATCTTTATCAATTTCTGGCCCATCTCTAAAAACATGTCCTAAATGTGAGTTGCCAGAACTTGATCTAACTTCAACTCTCTCCCGTCCAGGTATTGAATTATCCCGATTTTCTTCTATAACACTACTATCTACTCCCCCAATCGGCTGTGAAAATGCAGGCCATCCACAACCAGACTGAAATTTATCATTAGACAGAAAAAGAGGTTCTCCTGAAGTAATATCAACATAGATTCCCTTTTGCCAATTTTCTTCATACTCACCCGTAAAAGGAATTTCTGTATCTGCCAGTTGTGTAACTTTATACTGTTCATCAGACAAATGCTTTTTTAATTCATCACTTGGTAGACGTTTATATACATTTTTATCAATTAGAGGCCATTTTATTCGTAGCTTCTCAAGTGGAATATGGCAATACCCTTGTGGATTCTTCAATAAATAATCTTGATGACTGGAACCAGCAGGAATAAAAGTAGCGTTATCCCAATATCCCGTTTTATATTGAAATCCTTGATCTGGACCTTGAACTTCACCTATTTTATCTAAATCAATAATTTCACCAAAACGTGATATCAATGTTTCTTTAGAGACCACATCAGAATCAAATTCTACCTTCACAGCTTCAATATATCTATTATTTAACCCCGATTTACTCATTTCACAAACTTGCTCGTAAACATTATCTAAATTTTTCTCATCTATTGTAATATTATTATCATCAGAAAAATTTGAATGAATATCAACAAAGCCAACTTCAGTACCCAAAACACCTAGCATTCTAGAGAAATATGCCTCAACACCCCAAAAACATCCCCCAGCAAAATATATTACTTTTTTCTCACGCACTTGATAATCAACATTTTTCAGCATATCAATATTATCCCATTAAAATTAAATATAGTTATAATATATAAATGCGGTTAGATATTTTTTTGGTGGAAAATGGATTCGTTACGTCTAGAACCAGAGCACAACAGTTGATTAAGAATTCAATGATTCAAGTTATTGATAATTCTAACAAAAATACAACTAAAATTATCAAAAAACCTGCTTTTGAAGTTACAAATCAAATGAATGTTCAAATCATTAACCAACCAGGGAGTATTTTGACTTCAACTAGTGAAACTGCAGGACATTTTGTTTCTCGTGCTGCTTTAAAACTTGTGACCGCACTTGATGAATTTAATATCAACCCAGCTAATCTAAAATGTCTTGATATCGGAGCCTCAACAGGTGGTTTTACTCAAGTTCTGATTGACAGAGGAGCACAACATTTAACTGCCTTAGATGTTGGGCACGATCAACTTTCTCCAATTTTGCTAACTAACCCAAAATATTCCGACAAACTAACAAACATAGAAGGTCAAAATATTAGAACATATAGTGTTTCACCAGAAGAAAAATTTGACCTGATTGTTTCAGATGTTTCATTCATTTCCCTCACTTTTGTAATAGAAAAACTTCCAGAACTGCTCAAATCAAATAGTCAAGCAATTTTATTAATCAAACCTCAATTTGAAATTGGTAAAGATTTACTTAAGCAAAAATGCAGAGGTGGTGTTGTATCTGCTCCAGAACTCAGAGAATTAGCAATTGAAAAAGTTACTGCTAGCGCAAAAAATAATGGATTAAAAATCTCAGGATTAACTCCTTCTAAAATCACGGGAAAAGACGGCAACCAAGAATATCTTCTCTGGCTAAAAAATTAGCCTGGAAAATTAGTCTAGAAAATTATTCTAGAAAATTAGTAAAATTAGTCTAGAAAATTAAAATTACCCCTTTATAATATATATATGACCACAAATGTAGTTAAACATATAGTTATTACCGGAAAAATTGGAGCTGGTAAATCTACATATGCAAAAAAACTAGAAAAGCAATTAAAGAAATTGGGTAACAGTGTTACCAATTTAGACTACGACAAACTTGGACATGAAATTTTAGGTGAAGATCAAGATATAAGAAAAAAAATTGCTAATGATGTTTTTAATAATCCCGAGAAACTAGAAAAACTTGAAAAAAAACTTCATCCAAAAATATATAACTTGGCTAAAACTATGATTCAAAATGATTTAATTGAAGAAAAAGTTTCATCACAAGAAAAATCATTAATAGCAATTCACCAAATTCCGATATATTGGAAAACAAAAGATCTTTTTAAAGAAACATTTCAAAAATATCCAGATAAAATTTTTGTGGTTTCAGCGAATGTAGAAACGATTACCAAACGTCTTAAAGAATCAAGAAATATGACAAACGAGCAAATTACAGCACGTTTAAAATCTCAGCAAACTGAATCAATTCCCAAAGACACTATTAATCCTGAGATAATAATCCAGATTAATACAGATTCAAACTGTAATCAAGAAGACTATTATCAAAACAAAATGTCTAATTTAAACAATCAATTTTACAACGAAAATGCCAGTTCCTTTTCAGACACAAGAATAAAACCTTGGGAAGGATGGATTAAAGGAATGGAAATTATCTCTCCGTTATTATTTGACACTAATCTACCTATTACAAATCCAAAAATTCTTGATCTGGCATCTGGAAACGGACGCTTTGAGAAATATCTCTCAAATAAATTCTCAAATATAAAATTCGATATTACAATGGCAGATAATTGTTTACCTCTAGCTAAAAATTTTAATTCAACAAAAAGTGAAAACATTAAATTTAAACCAGTTGATATAATTAGTAACTGGGAAACAGAATCTAAAAACATCCAAAACAATTTTGATTTAGTTTGCAGTTTTGGATTCATGCACCATATTCCTTCTTTTGAACGACGTTTGAAATTTATTAAAGACTTAACAGAAAAAACAACGAATTTACTCTTTTTATCGTTTTGGGGGTTTGCCAATTCGGAAAACGGAAAAATTAAAGCTCAAAAAACAACAACAAATTATATTCTAAATAGTGGATTTATAGATTTAGAAACTGAAGATTATATTTTAGGCTGGAAAAACAAACTTAACACTTTTAGGTATTGCCACAATTTTTCCAAAGATGAAATTAGTGAAATTATTAACCTTTTACAAAAAAACGGTGAAATAATTTCTTGTTTTCAAGCTGATGGCAAAAGCAAAGATATGAATACTTATATTATCTGGCAGAAAATTAACAAAAAATAAGTATAAACTATAATATCTATATGGCTGGTATTTATATTCATATTCCATTTTGCCTATCAAAATGTGGCTATTGTGATTTTTTCTCAAAATGCCAAACGAATTACTCACCAGACGAATATGCTACTTCTCGTATTATTCCAGAATTCAAAAATTGGGAAAATTTCATATCCACCCATCAAATTAATTCTGTTTTTTTTGGTGGCGGAACCCCTAGTTTGCTCTCGCCAAAAACAATTAAACAAATAATTAAACTTACAAGTGCCGATCCAGAAACTGCTGAAATAACTATTGAATGCAATCCAGATACTCTTTCATTCGAATATTTACGAGATATAAAAAATGCTGGAATAAATCGTATTTCAATTGGAGTTCAAAGCTTTGATCAAAATATTTTAAACATCCTTCAACGTAGGCACAATCCAGATCAAGTCTTCAAAGCTGCTGATTGGTGTAAAAAATTAGATTTAAATTGGTCATTAGATTTAATATATGGATCTCCCCAAGAATCAATTGAAAGTTGGAAAAACACTGTTCAAAAAGCAATTGAACTAAACCCAGATCATATTAGTGCTTATGCATTGACTTTAGAACCAAATGTTCCTTTAGCAAGAAAGATTGAAAAAGGTATTTATCCCGAAATTGATGAAGACTTTGAGGCTGAAAAATATATTATTGCAGATCAATTACTTACTAAATCTGGCTATATCTGGTATGAAATTTCAAATTGGAGTAAACCTGGTAAAGAAAGTATTCATAATCTAAATTACTGGGAAAACGGAGAGTGGATTGGGATTGGACCTAGTGCTCATTCTCACATATTCAAGCAAGAAAGCAATAATCAAACAAAACAAGAATTAAGAATCTGGAACACACGTGAAATGGAATATTCTTCTGAAAGTGAAATTATCACCAATAAAAATCACCAACTGGAAGAAATTATGTTGATGTGCCGACTAAATAGACCAATTCAAGTTTCAAAATTTACTCCCAAAATTATCGCACAAGTTAAAAAAGAGGGATTGTTAAACAGCAATAATACTCCTACAATCAAAGGCCGTTTACTAAACGACTTATTGATTCAAGAATTAGACAGTAATAGAGCTTGCCCACGTTTCAATACGACTCAATGTTTAGCTTGTCCCTCTTGCATTATGGATTAATTTTGCCAGATGCTAAATAAACGCTAAACATTAGCCATTTCAACGCTACGAGCAATATTTGCCTTACAAGCTTCGTAAGATAAATTGTCCAGTGTTTTATTATACACATCTAAAGCCGCTGCTGTTGTTCCTCCTGGCGAAGTTACAGCAATACGCAAATTTTCTGGTTCAGGCATTTTTTGCTCTGAATCAGGTGTATTTATCAATTTTGCTGAACCAATTAATGTTTGTTTTGCTAATAACCGTGAAAGCTCAGAACTTAAACCTAAATTTTCACCAGCTTTAATTAAACTTTCCGTAAAAGCATAAAAATACGCAGGCCCAGATCCTGAAATCGCTGTTAACGCATTAATCTGTTTCTCTGGGATTTCTACCAAAGTTCCCGCTTTTTCAAACATCTTTTTAACTAAATCAATATCTTTTTGATCAACATTCGCATTACCAGTCAGACTTATTACACCAGAACCAACAGAAACAGGTGTATTAGGCATACCTCTAATAACTTTCCACCTTTGATTATTATCTTTTTTTAAAACATCAGAATAAAATTTATGTTCTAGGCCTGCAGCAACTGTAAATAAGATTGGTCTAGATTCTGGTACGATACTATTGAGTTCTTCACGAACTTTATTCAAAACCTCAAACATTCCTTTGGGTTTAACAGCCAACAAAAGCACATCGCAATCTTTTACAGATTCTAGCTTACCCAAATCAAAATCAGTGTGGCTAATTACATTAACAATCGCACCAGTACTCTGAGCAGCCCTTGCTAAAGCAGAACCCATATTCCCATAACCAATTACAGTTAACTTCAATTCATTCATAAATATATTATATAGTCTATCACGATCCCCTAACCCACAACCAAATATAGTCGCCACCTTAAGGAGCGAACCAAATTCCCCTCCTTGGAGGG
>JAISHP010000018.1 GCA_031262545.1 Candidatus Ancillula hodotermitis
TTCTAATTGCAGAACCTAAACTTGAAATTGTCAGCTCATGTTTTCTTCCATTTTTATCGATATTTTCAATTGAACATTGTTTACCACTTAACATATTTTTTTCCTTTTACTTATCTCCCCATAAATTTCAAAAAAGTTGATAGCCACCTCAAAGTGAAGTGGCTATCAATAAATTATTATTTGTTTGCTTTTGAAATACTTTCATTAGCAGCTTTTACAACAGCATCTGTTGTAATATCAAATTCTTTATAAAGAACATCTCCAGCTCCTGAAGCCCCGAAATGTTCAAGACTGACAGGAACACCAGCACATCCTAAATATTTATACCAAGATTGAGCAATTCCAGCTTCAACTGTAACTCTGGCCTTTACGTTTGAAGGAAGAACTGACTCTTTATATTCATCTGACTCTTTTTCAAACCATTCTTGACAAGGTGCAGAAACAACACGAACCTTCTTACCTTCAGCTTCAAGCTTCTCAGCAGCTTCAACAGCAAGATACAATTCAGAACCTGTTCCAATCAAAATTACATCTGGAGTCCCTTCGCAATCCTTGTAAATATAAAAACCATGCTTAACTTGACAAGCACATCCAAAATCACCGGCATGATCCAAATTAGGAACACCTTGACGTGAAAGTATTAACCCAGCAGGGTTATGCTTATTTTCTAGAATAGTCTTCCAGCAATAAGCCACCTCTGCACCATCAGCTGGACGAACGACATCAAAATTAGGAATTGCACGCATAGAAGAAAGATGCTCAACTGGTTGATGTGTTGGTCCATCTTCTCCAACAGCAATAGAATCATGAGACCAGACAAAAACAGAAGGAATTCCTTGCAAAGCTGCGATACGAGCTGAATCACGCATATAATCAGCAAACATAAAGAATGTTCCACCAAAAGCTCTAGTGTTAGTATCTAAAACAATACCATTAATAATTTGTCCCATAGCATGTTCACGAATACCAAAGTGAAGAACTCTTCCATATGGAGAAACTTCCCAATTCTTAGTTTTAGCAGAATCAGGTCCGAATGATGCAGCACCTTTAATTGTAGTGTTATTTGAACCACCCAAATCGGCAGAACCACCCCAGAACTCTGGCATAACTTTTGCAATTTCTTGAATAACTTGACCAGAAGAAGCACGTGTAGCTAATGAAGAACCAGGTTCAAATGAATTTGCAATATTCTTAATTGCATCATCAAGCTCAGCTGGCAAATCTCCCAAGAATTTTTTAGGAGAATTATTTGTTACTACTTCACCCTCTTCATAAAGACGTGTATAAAGTTTAGCGCGATCTGGATTAGCCGCTTTCCAAGCATCCAATTGAGTTTCCCACTCATCTTGAAGTTTTTGTCCTCTTTCTCCAGCTTGACGAGTATATGTCAAAACATCAAATTCTTCTGGGAAATTAACCTTAGGATCAAAACCTAAAACTTCTTTCAGACCAGCAACAGCTTCAGCTCCCAATTTAGAACCATGAGATGACTCATCACCTGTCTTGGTTGGAGTTGGATAAGCAATCAAAGTCTTTAAAGCAATAATAGAAGGCTTCCCCGTTTCAGCTTTTGCATTCTCAATAGCATCAGCCAAAGCTAAAGTGTCCTCTTTATACTCTGTTCCGCCATTAGTCCAATCAACTCTTTGTGTGTGCCAACCATAAGCTTCATAGCGTTTCAAAACATCTTCTTGGAAAGAAATTTTGGTATCCCCTTCAATTGTAATATGGTTATCATCCCAAATTACAATAACATTACCAAGTTTTTGCAAGCCAGCCAAAGATCCTGCTTCTGAAGTCAATCCTTCTTGAAGATCGCCATCACCACAAATTACATAAATATTGTGATCAAAGATTGACTCTCCAGGTGCACTTTCAGGATCAAAAAGACCACGCTCAAAACGTTGTGCGTATGCAAAACCAACAGCAGAAGCTAAACCTTGTCCAAGAGGCCCAGTTGTGATTTCAATACCTTTAGTATGACCATATTCTGGATGTCCAGGCGTCAAAGAACCAAAAGTTCTAAATTGCTTCAAATCATCTAATTCAACACCAGCACCAGCTAAATACAACTCAATATATTGAGTTAAAGAAGAGTGACCAATTGAAAGAATAAAACGATCACGTCCACGCCAAGTTGTATCCTTAGGATTAAATTTTAAGAATTTTTGGAAAATAGTATACGCAGCAGGTGCAATTGAAATCGCTGTTCCTGGGTGTCCATTTCCTACTTTTTCTACAGCATCAGCCGCTAAAACCTTAGCTACTTTAACCGCACGATCATCTAGTTCATTCCATTCTATATTAGCCATTATCTGATATCCTTTCTATCTGGTCTAAAACTATATATATTATACCTACTTACTTTGAAGCTCGCCCATCGTTTGCAAGTCTTTAACAAGTTCATACTGATTGTTCACTACTGGAGTTGCAGGAGCTGAAATAACTTCTTCACCAGTCCTTTCCCAAACAGGTGGAGTATCTTGAGGATCCAAAATCCAAGCAGCTTGTTTAGCAGCACCTAAAGCAACATATTCAGACACAACAGGTAATGTTATATCACGCCCAAAAACTGCAGGAGCGATTGCTCTAACAGCTGGAGATTTCATAGAACCACCAATCATAAACACTTTTTCAATCGGCACACCTAATTTTTGCATCAAAACTAAACCATCATTTTGTCCAGAAAGCATACCTTCAACAAAAGCTCTTGCGATGTTTTCACGAGTTGTATTAGCTAATGTCATTCCAAACAAGGTAGCATTTGCTGTTGGACGATTAGGAACTCTTTCGCCTTCAAAATAAGGAACAAGAGTCAACCCATCAGCTCCAGGCTCTGCATTCAAAGCAAGTTCTCCAACTTCATCATAACTAGCACCTAAAATTTCTTTAGCCGAATCAACAATTCTTGAAGCATTCAATGTGCAAGCCAAAGGCAAGAAGTTACCAGTAGCATCTGCAAAACCATTAATTGCACCAGATTTATCATGAGTAGCAACTGGCGAAATAGCTGCAACAACTCCTGAAGTTCCTAAAGAAACAGAAACTTCACCAGGTTTTAAACCTAACCCTAAAGCTGCTCCAGCATTATCTCCACAACCAGGACCAACAGGTAATCCAGCTTTGATTACGCCTTCAACACCAATTGATTTAGCACCTATTTCATTACATTTGACAACTTTTGGAAGATGTATACTTTGAGCTAATTCTTTTACACCATCTTCGCCAATTTTTTCAGACAAAGGACGTAAAGCTAATTCTAAGAGATCCCTTCTATATTCGTTCTTTTCACAATCAAAATAACCAGTACCTGATGCATCTGAACGATCTGTCCACAAAGCATCAAAATTTGGCTCTAAACCTTGAGATTTTGGACCATATCCAGCAATACGCCAAGAAAGCCAATCGTGAGGCAAGCAAACTGCAGCGATTCTTTTGGCGTTTTGAGGTTCATGAGCAGCAACCCATCTAATTTTAGTAACAGTAATTGAAGCAACCAAAACAGATCCAATAGCATCAGCCCAAGCCTTTGCACCTATATTATCAATTGCGTGACCATCTTCAAAAGCTGCTGGTGATTTTGCAATAAAAAGTCCACCTAATTCGGCAATTAAATCTTCTGCTGCCCTAGCAGAACGAGTATCATTCCAAAGTAAAGCTGGACGAATTACTTCACCACAACTATCCAAAAGAACCATACCATGTTGTTGTCCACCAACAGAAATAGCCTCTATATCATCAAGTCCATTAACACCTTCAACTGCTTCTAAAAATGCATTATACCAATAATCTGGATGACATTCGGTCCCATCAGGATGTTTTGCTGACCCTTGCCTAACAATATTGCCAGTTTCACTATCAACAACTAAAACTTTCGTACTTTGTGTTGAAGAATCAACACCTGCAACATACTTTGCCATAGATTTCCTTTCTATTTATTATATTACATACATTATAACAGTAATACATATAGTCCAAATTAACCTGAATTCTAATTAGAAGTGCAACGTTTTATCTAATTTTTAATATTATATATATTTTTTTTAAGATTTTTTCTAAATTTTTTATCTTTTTCATTTTAAATAGGGAAAATTTATTATTTTATCATTTTCGGTAAAATAATACATTATCCATATTAGTGGCCGTTAGAGAAATTATTTAAATTTAGGTCTTAGATACTTTTATCTCTACTTCAAGATCTAAGACCCAAATGTTCTAATTCTTTATTCCAGACTTGTTGTGGGCTTTTGTATCCTAAACATTTTCTTGGTTTATTATTCAAATACATAGCTAAAAATTGTAAATCGTCATTATTTATTTCTTCAAAATTAGTTCCTTTAGGATAATATCTTCTAATTAAACCATTTGTATTTTCATTAGTTCCTCTTTCACTAGAACAATAGGGATGACAAAAATAAGTTTTTAAACCAAACTTTTGGATTAGTTTATAGTGGAGATGGTGTTCTCTTCCATTATCATAAGTAACTGTTTTTAATACACTTTTAGGTATTTTAGAAAAAACTTTTATGTCTGCTCTTAGTCCTTCTTTAGATGTTAAATCTTTAACCTTTTCTATGAATAGCATTCTTGATTTCCTATCTACAAAAGTACGGATAGCACCAGATATCTTTCTTGAGCTTTCAATTGAATCTACTTCAAAATGTCCTATTTCAAGTCTATTGTTAGCTTCAACTGGTCTTTTGCTTATTGAAACTCTAAAAGGTATTTTTGAACTATGAACATATTTGCCTTTATGTTTTGAACGATTCTTTTTGCCATAAATAAGATATTGATATAGATTTTGCTTTCTACCATCAAAGCTATAAATATATCTATAAATTGTTTCATGAGAAATGTGATTCTTTGAATTTGATTTATATTTACTTATTGCGGCAATAGTTTCAGGAGATAAACCATATCTTAATAAGTTTACAACCCAGTTAATAAGTGAATGATTCAATTTTCTTTTCTTATGAGAATTAACTTTATTTTGATCAGCTTTTTTCTGAGCTTCATAAGAAGTGTAAGTCATAAGTCTACCTTCAGCATAATGAGA
>JAISHP010000102.1 GCA_031262545.1 Candidatus Ancillula hodotermitis
TAGAACTTGGTTGCTAGAAAGTTTAGCTAAACAAATTGGCGATTTTGATCAAAAAGAAGCTGTTAAGAAGCATTTTATCGCAGTTTCAACCGCATTAGAAAAAGTTGAGGCTTTTGGAATTGATCCTGATAATGCATTTGGATTCTGGAATTGGGTTGGAGGACGTTATTCTGTTGATTCAGCTGTAGGAACTTCTTTGGCGATTGTTTATGGCGAGGAAGTGTTTAAGGATTTCTTAAATGGTTTCCATCAAGTAGATGAACATTTCCGGAATACTGATTATCGTAATAACGCTGTTGTTTTGATGGGTATGATGAATGTTTGGTATGTAAACTTCTGGAATGCTCATTCTCACGCAGTTTTGCCATACAATCAATATTTACACCGTTTCCCAGCTTATTTACAACAATTAACAATGGAATCTAATGGTAAAACAATTCGTAAAGATGGAAGTAGAACACCAGTTGAAACTGGAGAGATTTTCTGGGGTGAGCCTGGAACAAACGGACAACATGCGTTTTATCAATTGATTCATCAAGGAACTAGATTGATTCCTTCTGATTTTATAGCCGTTGTTAATCCTGTTCATGATCTACATGATCACGGTGTGAATGGTGATGAAGACAATAGTCAACATGAACTTTTCTTGGCTAATTTCTTGGCTCAAACTAAAGCTTTAGCTTTTGGTAAAACACGTGAAGAAGTTATTGCAGAAGGCGTCCCTGAAGAGTTGGTTAATGCTAAGATTTTTGAAGGTAATCGTCCCACAACATCAATTATGGCTGAAAGCTTAACTCCAGCTGTTGTTGGTGCTTTGATAGCTCTTTATGAACAAATTACATTTGTTCAAGGTATCGTTTGGGGGCTTAATTCATTTGATCAGTGGGGAGTAGAGCTTGGTAAAAAATTAGCTCTAGATATTTTCCCTGCCATTTCTAAGGATGATAGAGCTTTAGCTGAGCAAGATTCTTCGACTCAGAATTTGATTAATTATTATCGTTCAAATAAGAAATAGTATTTCCTAATAGCCTTTGTTAGCTGGTGCTGTCTATTTTAGATTTGGGGTTCGATTCCCCACAAAGGTTTGTAAATAGAGAAAGTCTCTATTAATAATATAAGGAATAATATATATGGAAAATAATCAAGTAAGTTCAAAAGTAAGTTCAAAAAAAATTGTTGCAATCGTTTTAGCTGCAATTCTTGTCGTTGGTATAATAGTTGGAGTTTTTATAGGAATCAATGCTCATCAAAAAAATGTAGTGAGTGAAGAAGTTAAAAAAACTTGTGGAGAGCCAATTAAGGTTGTAGCAACTGTAAATCAGTGGGGTTCGCTTGCAAAAAGTGTTGGTGGAGATTGCGTTCAAGTCGATACCATTATTTCAGGAACTGGTATCGATCCTCATGATTATGAACCAACGGCTGATGATATTTCGCGTATAAGTAATGCAGATATTATTATAGCTAATGGACTTGATTATGATGATTGGGCTACAAAGTCAATAACTACAGATCAAAATCACTATCTATTTGATATTGGTGATACTCTTGGAAAAAAAGCAGGAGACAATCCTCATCTTTGGTATGATCCTAATAATTTACAGTATGTTATTGAAACTTTACATGATTTGTACAAAAATAGAACTGATTTAGATTCTGCAAAAAAGGCATTTGATGAATCTTATAAAGCGGTTTCAAGTAGAATGACTGATTTGACAAATAAAATTTGGCAAGATTCTAGTAATACTAATGGAAAAAATTATGCTGCTTCGGAAACTGTCGCTAATTATTTAGCTGAAGCAATGGGGATGGAAAATAAAACTCCGGAAAATTATAAAAATGCAGCTGAAAATGGTTCTGAGACTTCACCTCAGGATTTAAATACATTTTTATCTATCTTGAAAAACAAAGAAGTTGATTTCTTGTTCTATAATACTCAGGAAACTACATCTATGACAGACCAAATCAAAACTACCGCTGAAGATGCTGGTGTGAAAATTATAGATGTGACAGAGCAAAAACCGGATAATTTTACAGACACAATAGATTGGATTAGTTCAATTGTTGATAATATAATTGCTTGATCTTTAGAAAGGGGATAGAAAAAGAATGCAAAAATATAAGATGCCAGCTGGATACGAGGTAGCTGACGATGAGACATTAAGTGATTTGCTTGATGTTAGAGTGAAGAATCATCCTGATTTAAATTTAATCGAATACAAAACTACTGGGCCTGAAAATACAGATTTGTTATCTGAGTTTGGTGTTCCTGCTGCTAGTATTGGAGATTTTGTTGGGGTAACTGCTCGTCAGTTTCAGATTTTAGTTAATAAAATTGCTAAAGGTTTAATCAAGCTAGGTGTTGAAAAGAAATCTAGAGTAGTGATTTCTTCCCATACTAGAATTGAATGGTGTCTTATGGATTTTGCAATTTTTGCTGCAGGTGCGGCGACTGTTCCGGTATATGAAACAAGTTCACCAGAACAGATTCGCTATATTCTTGATGATGCTGATGTTTCTTATGCCTTTTTGGAAAATGAAGGAATAGCACAAAATTTTGAGTTAGCTTTAACTGATGGGAAAAGATCTGTTGAAACTAGAGTTTTTGAAAAAGGAGCGATTGCAGAGTTGATTGCACTTGGACTTGGTGTTTCAGATGGAGAACTGCAAGATCGTAAGAATTCTTTAAATAAACGAGATATGGCTTCAATTGTGTATACTTCTGGTTCAACTGGGATACCAAAAGGTGTAGTCTTGAGTCATGAAGCTTGTGTTTCTTTGCCATATAATGCTGCTAAAGCACTACCAACAATGCTTTGTGCTCCTGATGCTAAATTGCTATTATTCTTACCTTTAGCACATGTTTTTGCGCGTTTGGTTGCATGGGCGATGATTGCTTGTAACCAAACTATTTTGGGTCTTTCTCCTTCAATAAAAGAGCTTTTACCGGATTTGCAAAAATTTAAACCAACTGTTATGCTTGGAGTTCCTAGAGTTTTTGAAAAAGTGTTTAATGCTGCTAGTCATAAAGCTGGAACTGGAGTTGCAGGAAAAGTTTTTGATAGAGCTGTTAAGTCAGCTATTGATTGGTCTAGAGCTATTGATGACCCAAATGTAAAAGGGGCACTGCACCGTAAGATTTCGCATCAAATTTATGACCCGATTGTTTATTCGCAAATTAGAGAAGTTTTAGGAGGTGCTGTGAAATATTGCGTTTCTGGAGGTGCTCCTTTGAATGAAGAGATTGGGCATTTCTTTAGAGGTGTTGGAATTCACATTCTTGAAGGTTACGGAATGACTGAAACTGTAGGTCCGATAGCTGTTGATAGGCCTGAGGCAAATAAGATTGGGACAATCGGATTGCCTTTTCCCGGAACTGAAGTTAGAATTGCAGAAGATGGGGAATTGTTGATTAGCTCACCTTCTTGTTTTACTTCTTATTCTCATAATGATGAATTAACAAAAGAAACAATTTTGACTGAAGACCAACTTCCAAAAACAATTAAGTCATCAACAGAGATTTTTGGACCAGTTCAAGGAGGAAGTCCGTATTGGATTGCTTCTGGAGATCTAGCAGAAATTGATGATGAAGGTTTTATAAAAATTACTGGTCGTAAAAAAGAGTTAATTGTTACTGCGGGTGGGAAAAATGTTTCACCAGCTCCTATGGAAGCTTTGATTGATGTAAATCCTTTGGTGGGGAATTCAGTTGTTTTGGGGGATAAAGAGCGTTTTGTTTCAGCTTTAATTACTTTAGACCCCGAAGGTATTCGCGATTGGGGTGAAGATAACAAAATTAAAGGGTTAACTCCTGAAATAGCCCTTGAGAATTCTGAAATGCGTCCAGCTATAGAAGCTGAAATTCAAAGATCAATTGACAAAGCCAATGAGCAAGTGTCAAGAGCTGAATCAATTCGTAAATTCTGGATTATCCCTCAAGAATTTTCTGAAGCTGATGGGACTTTAACACCTTCAATGAAGGTTAGAAGAACTCAGATTATTGAAAAATACGGAAAAATAATTCAAGAAAAAATATACAAATAAGATATATATTTTTTGTTGAGTGTTTTTGACTAAAGTTTTGATTTTTTAGCTTATATTTATACTATAATATAAGTGAGATTAAGGCTAAAAAAGAAAGAAAGGTAGTTTATGGCTGACGAAAATAAAAGTGAAAACGATCAAAAGGTTGAAGATTTATTAAATGAGGCAGGTTTAGATCAAGAAACTGCTGAAAAAATTGAAAAAGAAGCAAAAGAAGATGATGAGAGTATTGAAAGTTCTGATCAAGATAATTCAAATTCAGAGGTGGAAAGTTTAAAATCAGCTTTAGCAAGAGAAAGAGCGGATTTTATTAATTACAAAAAACGTTCCCAAAAAGAGCAAGAGGCTGCACGTTCTCTTGGCAAGACTGCTGCAATTTTAAATTTTTTACCTGTTATGGATGAAATTCATCGTGCAAAAGAACAAGGAGAACTTGAAGAAGGATCTCCTTTTTGGAAGATTGCAGATAAATTTGAAAAGGCATTGGAAAGTCTTGGTGTGACTAAGTATGCTGAAAAAGGTGAAGAATTTGATCCAAATTTACATGATGCTTTAATGAATCGTGATGCTAATGAGAATGATGATCTTGAAGATGGTCAAACTAAAGTTGATAACGTAGTAGAACATGGATACAAACTGAATGATGAAGTTTTTCGTCCTGCTAAAGTGACAACTGTTTCAAAATAATTATTATAAGGAAGTGATGATTAGTATATGGCAAGTGAACAAGACTATTTTAATAAAGACTTTTATAAAGTTTTAGGATTAAAAAAAGATGCTACTGATGATGAAATAAAGAAAGCTTACAGAAAGCTCTCGAGAAAATATCATCCTGATCGCCCTGGCGGAGATGAGGCTAAATTTGCTGAGGTGAATGAGGCTCATGACGTTTTGGCAAATAAACAAGAACGTGAAAAATATGATCAAATCAGAGCTATGGCTGCCGGCGGAGCTAGATTTTCGGCTGGTGGAGCTGGTGGTGGTGGTTTTCAGGATATGTTTGGTGGGGGAAATCCATTTGGCGGCGGATTTGGTGGCGGAAATGTTCGATTTTCTACAAATGCCGGGCAAGGTGGGTTCGGTGGAGCTGGTGGCGGCTTGAATGATATTTTGAGCAATTTGTTTGGCGGCGGCGGATCGGCAAGTGCTGGCGGTTTTGGTGGAATGGGCGGAGGAGCTTCCAGAAGATCTGAGCCAAAATCAAAATCTGAGCCAAAAATTGATAAGACTTATAATATTAGTTTCAAAAATGCTGTTTTTGGGGCAACCTTGAAACATACTTTAAAAAATGGGCAGTCTGTCAAATTTAAGGTTAAGCCGGGAATAGTTAGTGGAAAAATTATGATAGTAAGAGGTGAAAGAATTAAAATTAATGTAAAAATTCCAGATGGATCAAAAATCTCTGCATCTAATTTTGATAAAGCTAAGGATCTTCTTGCTGAATTTGATAAATTAGTAAAGTGATTGGGAGTGCGGACTTTTTTCCATACTTTTTTGAATCATGATTTTCATTTTTTCTTAAGACTCCAACATTAATTTGTTTATTGTTTTTGGAACCACATCAAACATTA
>JAISHP010000029.1 GCA_031262545.1 Candidatus Ancillula hodotermitis
CCTGTCAGGTCTTCTTTATCAATTTCAATCAAACGAGTCCACTCATCACTTTTATGATCCTTATTTCTAGCAATTAACTTTCTTGAAGCCCCTCGTTTTTTGCGATAAATATAAGCTAAGAAAAAAACGATTACTAAAATATCAACAAATACCCATCCAAAAATAGCCAACCTCCAACCTAAGACTAAAGTAATTGGCATAGTAATTGCAGATGCCAAAATAGCCCCAAAATTCATCATCGCTGAATATATTCCAGTCACAGCAGCGTAATGATTTGAAAAATCTCTAGCACAGATCAAAGGCACAACTGTGTTAGTAAACGCAATTCCAGCTCCGATAATTATAGTTGCTAACAAAACTACGGCATATCCACCAAACATACGCAAACAAATTCCAGAGCCAATGATAATTACACCTGTCATAGTTGAATATTCTAGTCCCTTTTTGCCAATAACCCAACTAGCCAGAGGAGTAAAAGCTGCATAACAAAAAACAGGAACTCCAGAAAGTAGACCAATTGTTGCATAATTTACTGCAAATTCATTTTGTAATAAACTCACTATTGGAGCATAAACTTGAGCAGGAGCCCGACAAATAACGCCAATAAAAACAATTGCTAAAACCAAAGATCCTTTTGGCGTATGTCTTAAATATTTATAAAGTTTAACCATTTTATATATTATACAAGTCTACCCAAATCAAGCACCCAACTCAAGCAACACTAATTACGCTCTTACCAAAGTGTTTTTCAAGTCGAGATTGTAAAAACATAAAAATAGTAGAAACAAGCAAATACCAGAAACAAGCAACAATCAACATTGGAATCGGCAAAAAAATACGATTAGCAATTGCACCTTGAACATAATTCAAATCCATTGTAAAAGGAATTGCCACAACTAAAGAAGTAGTTTTCAACATAGAAATTGTTTCATTTCCTGTCGGTGGAATTATCACCCTCATTGCCTGTGGTAAAATAATCTTAAACATTGTTTGATTTCTTGAAAGGCCAATTGCTTCACCTGCTTCATATTGCCCAACTGAAACTGAGTCAATTCCCGCTCTAACAATTTCAGAAAGATACGCAGCTTCATTCAAAGCTAATCCTAAAATCGCAGCTACAACTGCAGAAAAAACTGTTGTTGTATCTAACTCAAAGAATCTCACATCAGTAAAAGGAATTCCAAGTGAAATTTTAGGCCAAAGAACAGCAATCAATCCCCAGAAAATTAACTGTGTGTAAATTGGAGTTCCCCTAAAAAGCCAAATATATCCAGTACAGAACCATTTTACTGGCTTACTTTTTCCTTTACTACCAAGAGCCAACAAAACAGCCAAAATTATTGCTATGATCATTGAAGAAAATGTCAAAATCAAAGTCCAAACTAACCCCATCATAATTTTAGGAGCAAATAAATACTGCCAAACAATATCCCAATGATATTGTTTATTAGAGACAGCATCAGAAACAAAACTTAAACCTAAATAGAGGAAAATAATAATTGCAATTCCTGTAATTAAATTATTCTTAATATTTTGTCTATTATTCCACTTTTTCATCATTCTCCTAATACCCTCGCTACTACATCAAGCTCTGAACATCTTCCCCAGTTAATTGTTTACTTTTTTCAATCGCTCCACTCTGGACACCCCAAAATTCTAAAATCTTATCATAATCTCCATTGCCAATAATATAATTCATAGCCGCGACTAAAGCCTCTGACAATTCATGATTATCTTTATTTACCGCAAAACCATGATAACAATTACCAACAGTCGCTCCAATCTGTTCTAATTCACCATTTGTGATATCCATAGAATAACCTAAAACATCTGAATCTACAAACATATAATCAACTTTACCAGAAACCAAAGCTGTCGTTACTTGAGCTTGATTTTCCCAACGCAAAATATCAATATCCTTTTTCCCTGCCTTTTCACAACTTGATTGATAATCATCTAGTTCTTCATCTTCAGTAGTAGCAGTCTGAACCCCAACGACTTGTCCACAAAGCACTAATAAATCCTCATACTTCTCGCCATTGTCTGAAATTGTTGGATCAGGTAATTTTTTTGGATTACCATCTCGAACGGCAAAAGCTTCTCCAGCTTTAAAAAATGAAACAAAATCCATTTGTTTTAATCTATCTTCAGAAACAGAAAATCCAGATGCACCTACATCAAATTTTGATCCAATTGAAGGGATAATCGTATCGAAACTAGCCTGATGAATATTTAGCTTTAAACCCAAAACTTCAGCTGCAGCCCTCAAAACATCAACCTCATAGCCAACTTGAGTTTCATCATCATCAGCAAAAAACTCAGCTGGCGCAAAAGGTGCATTCATCCCCACCTCTATTTCACCTTTTTCGCTAATTGACTGAGGAACCAGTTTTGCTATACTATCTACTTTTGATTCCACAATTCCTGATTGTTTTATTTCTACATCCTGAGAACAAGATGTCAAGAACAAACAAAATATTAATATAAGTGTTATACACAAAGAAAAAATGATTGAACGAAGAAAAAGCAAACTCTTAGAATGCATGTTTATCAAAACTTCCTAACGATTTTTTGGTTGATTTAAATGTTGAAGCTTACCGTGACCTAAAATTGCTAAATGAGCTGCGATTTCACCGCAAACAATTGCATCATCCCCAGCATCATGATGATGAATCTGTTCAACATCAAAATAGTGAGCCACTGTTGGTAATTTATAATTTTCTAAATGTTCAGGAATTAGCCTTCTTGATTCGTTACATGTGCAGATAAATTCATAATTTATATCATCTAGCCCAGCCAGACGATTAGCTGCATAAAGTTGTCCGCGATCAAACCTTGCATTATGTGCTGCGAAAGTGTCACCGTCTGCAAAATCTAGAATATCCTTCCAGACCTCAATCCAAGATGGAGCATCCAAAACTTGTTCAGGCGATATACCATGGATTTCCTTAAAACACCATCTATCAGGCATCCCTCCAGGAGGCATAATCAGAGAACTATAAGTATCAACTAATTTTCCATCTACAATTTTCGCCAAACCAACAGAACAAACAACTCCAGCTCCTGGAGCTGCTGTCTCAAAGTCAATCGCTGTTAAAGAGTTTTTATTCAATGTTCCCCAAATCTGCTAATTTATTTTGCATTTCTTCAGATTTGTTATCATCTAAAACAGTCACCTCTAAGACATGAATCAAACGTTGTAATTGATTAGCAATCTGATGAATAGAAGCATTATACTCATCTGTTAAAATAGTAATTCTAGAAATACCTTTAACATTTGTTGGACCAACCGCTAAAGCATGAATATTAAAATTTCTTCTAGCAAAAAGACCAGTAACACGTGTTAAAGCACTTGGTTTATCTTCAACCAAAACAGAAACGACATAGCGTTTAGCAGGATTGTTTTCAAACATTTATTTATCTCCCTTATTAATCATATAATTTTCAAATGTATTCTCCAATAAAGGTTGGCAATCTTCAGAATACATAATTGCATTATTACTAGCACCTGCCGGAACCATTGGAAATACTTTAGCATCTTTAGCAACTTCAAAATCAATTACAACAGCACGTTCTTTTTCCGCAGCAGCCCTCTCAAGCGCTGGCATAACTTCTTCAGGTTTAGTAACCCTAATTGCTATAGCATCATACGCTTCAGCAAGCTTCACAAAATCAGGAACACGAAGAGATCCGCCATTCTTTTCTTCTCCGTTTCCATAAATTTTTTGCCCATCCCACCCATCAGGACCTTCATGCAAATCTGTTTGAGAATAGTGCTGCCCAAAAAATAGAGTTTGCCACTGTCTAGGCATTCCCAATGTTCCATTATTTATAATCATAACTTTAATCGGTAACCCACTTAAACGACAAGTTGCCAACTCCTGATTAGTCATCTGGAAACACCCATCTCCGTCAATTACCCAAACATCATTATTAGGGTTAGCCGCTTTAACACCCATTCCAGCAGGGACAGCATACCCCATAGTTCCCAATCCAGCTGATTGAACCCAATGTCCTGGTTTTTCGAACTCTAAGAATTGAGATGCCCACATTTGATGCTGCCCAACTCCAGCAACATAATAGCAATCTGGGTCTACTTTTTTTGAAATTTCGCCAATTTTCTTAATAACCATTTGAGGAGATAAAGCCCCTCTTCCTTGTTTACCGGACTCTTCTGCCAATTCTTCATCTAAATAAAGTGGATATTTTTCTTGTAAAGATTTTAGATACCCCCACCAGTCTTTTGTTTTTTCAACTTGAATATCATTACTAATTTCAGAATTAACTTCAAGTTGACGATTAATTCCTTGCAAAGTCTTTTTAATATCACCATAAAGAGGTGCTTCAACCTCTCTATTTTTCCCAATTTCAGCTGGGTCAATATCAATCTGAATAACTTTAGCATTTGCAGCAAATTCGTCCAATTTGCCTGTGACACGATCAGCAAATCTCGCTCCTAAAACAATCATTAAATCACAATTTTGTAGGGCTGCAGCAGAAGTAATTGTCCCGTGCATTCCAACCATCCCCAAAGACAAATTATTAGAATCTGGAATTATTCCTCTAGCTTGCAATGTAGTCACAACAGGTGCATTCAATAATTGAGCAAATTCCAAAACTTCTTTATGAGCTTTAGAACGAACAGTTCCTCCACCAGCGTAAATTGCTGGTCGTTTAGCTTCCATAATTAGTTTCATTGCTTTATTTACACATTCGAAGCCAGGAACTTGTTTAGGTTGATAGCCAGGCAATCTGAAATCATTTGGGAAATTATAATCTACTTCACCTGTCTGAGCAGTTTTAGTAACATCAACCAAAACAACACCAGGACGACCAGTTGATGCTATAGTAAAAGCCTCTTCTAAAATTCTCGGGATATCATTTGCATCAGAAACTAGAAAAGAATGCTTAGTAATAGGCAATGTAATACCGACAATATCCGCTTCTTGGAAAGCATCAGTTCCAATTAAATCAGCAGCAACTTGTCCTGTAATCACCACCAAAGGAACTGAATCCATTTGGGCATCCGCAATAGCTGTCACAACGTTAGTAGCCGCAGGTCCAGAAGTTACCATTACAACTCCGACATTTTTAAAAGGAGTTTCTTTTTTTCCGGAAATAGCAAAGCCTGAAGCTGCATGACCTGCTCCCTGTTCGTGGCGAACTAAAACATGATTAAACTTTGTTTCTGGAGTAATTGCATCATAAGTTGATAAGATTGCTCCTCCAGGCAAACCAAATACAGTTTCAACCCCCAAGTCTTCTAAAGTTTTGATAATAGCTTCAGAACCAGTCATCTTCATAGCAATCTACTCCCTTTCTACTTATTTTAGTTGAAACAACTTATATTACGTTAAATTTTACATCCATGAAATTTTACACCCATGCAGCTGTGAAAGCTTTTTCTCCCAACGCCCTTATATCTTCAACAGCTTTAGAAATAGCAGCTGAATCTCCAGCTTTATAAACGGCACTTCCCGCAACTGCTACATTAGCACCAGCTTCAGCAACAGTTTCAACAGTTTTCAAACTTACACCACCATCAACTTCAATTAAAGGCCTTTTGTTTTCAGGAAGCTCTTGAACTTTTTCACGAAGACGCCTAACCTTATCCATTTCAATATCTAAAAATTTTTGACCGCCAAAACCAGGTTCGACAGTCATAATTAAAATCATATCAAACTCTTCAAGAAAATCGAATAAAGGCTCAACTGGTTCAATCGGCCGAACCGCAATAGCAGCCTTAGTTCCAGTTCCTAATTCTTTTCCAAGCTGTCTAATTTCCCGAGCTAATTTAATTGGAGCAGTCACAGACTCACGATGAAAAGTAATTGAATTAGCACCCATTTTTGCATAATCAATTGCCCAGCGATCTGGATCCGCTATCATTAAATGAATATCTGATTTCAAATAACTTTTAGAAGTATTGATAATTTGCTGAACGATATCTCCACCAAAAGAAATATTTGGCACAAAATGATAATCCATAACATCAACATGAACCATATCCGCGTTTTTAATAGCTTCAATTTGATCTTGAAGATGTAAAAAATCGGCATTTAAAATACTCGGCGCAATTTGAAAATTATTCATAATATTTCCTGTTTGTTTTATTCTAAAATTTAAATAAAAATTTATTCACTCTTATTATTCACCCTTAGAAGCATTATCTTCAGAATTTATTTCTTCAGATGCAGCATCAGGATTTAAAGACAAATTCAAACGACCTTCATGAATTTCACGCATAGCAACTGACAAAGGTTTTTCTTGTGGATAATAATCAACCAAAGGACCAACATTTTCAAATGTCTCTGAATAAACACCAGCATTCATATTTGAAAAATAAGAAATAATTTGACGCGCACGATCAGCACCATAAGCAGCTAAAGCGAATCTTGATCCAACTTCACCATCCTTAGCACCTTCCATACGTGGAATTTCAGTTAGTAAATCATCAATTGGTGGATAAGTAATTCCGAAAGAATTAGTCGACATATATTTTCTCCTATTTTTAATTAAATTGCAATTATTCAATAAATATTATACTCTCTTGAATAACCCCTTGTCAATCCAAAATATTGTTAGTAGCATCTGATTCCCAATTTAAAGTTAGTTCTTCTCCTTTGGAGGACTGTCATAAGATTAAATTT
Source organism: Candidatus Ancillula hodotermitis (assembly GCA_031262545.1). GTDB lineage: Bacteria > Actinomycetota > Actinomycetes > Actinomycetales > Bifidobacteriaceae > Ancillula > Ancillula hodotermitis. The sequence continues at coordinate 6,651 of JAISHP010000029.1, forward strand.
GTTCCTCCGACGGAAGGGTGCCCGCAGATTTACACAGTTCCCCTCCGAGGAGGGGTGCCCGCTGATTTACATAGTTCCCCTCCGAGGAGGGGTGCCCGCTGATTTACATAGTTCCCCTCCGAGGAGGGGTGCCCGCAGGGCGGGGTGGTTTTTCTACCCCAAGCAAACAACGCTAGTGCTCCAATACTACTTTCTAATACCCCTGTGGAATCAAAACGGTAGCATTAGGAACAAAAACAATCACAACAGAAATTAAAACAGCAGCTACAATAACAGTAATAAAAGCTGAAATTAATATTTTTCTTTTAGTATGAGAATGAACTTCTTGTAAAATTTCTACTGATTCCTTAGCGTAAATAATTCCAGCCACCCAATAGACAACTAATGAGGCTGTTAATATTATTAATCCAAATACTCTCATTACAGACAAATCAACGCCTAAAGCGTTCATTATTTCATCTGATGATGCAAAGAATAAAACAGGCATAGCAAATAACAATCCAGCTGTCCCGACTTTACCAATATATTTTACGGGTAACGTCTCTTTGCCATTCATAATTAATGAACCGTACAAAAAGAAAAGCATAGTCTCTCTCAAAAACATTACCAACAAAGCCCAAACTGGAATAATGCCCCTGGCAGTTAACATAATCAATGTCACAAATATCATTAATCTATCTGCAACCGGATCTAAAATTTTTCCAACTTTAGTAACTTGATTGTATTTTCTTGCTAAAAATCCATCTAGAAAATCTGAAACAGAGCAAATCACAATTAAGCAAACAGCTAAAATATCAAATTTATTTGCGATTGAAATAGCAAAAATTGGAACTAATAAAATACGTATAAAAGTAATAAAATTAGGAATTGTCAAAACTCTACTAGAAGCATCCTCCAATGAGTTTGAAACATGATTTTTGACATTTTTAAGAACTTGACCCTTTAGTTGTTTATCGTCACTCAATTAAACCCCTTTACTTGTCGCTTTTGCTCTTACTTATTTACTCTTTTACTTGTTTTAATAACTTTACTCGTAACTCTAACCATTTTGGCAAAATTTTCCACATCTAAAGCGGCTTTGCCAATCAAGACACCATCAATTTCGTCTTGAATAACATAATCACCGATATTCTGTAAATTTACCGAGCCACCGTAAACCAGGCGAACTTTATAAGCCATCTCTTCGCCAATTTCTTCAATAATTTTTTTACGCAAACCTGTAAATACTTCATTCGTAAAATTCGGCGCGCAATTATGCCCGTTCGAAACTGCCCATCTTGGTTCATAAGCAATAACAACATTTTCTAAAAAAGGAATTACATCTTTTTTACCAATTGAATTAATTTTATCTATAACAGGTTGTAACTGACTATATAAAAATTCAAAATTAGGCTCTGTTCTTGGTTCTTCATCTTGCTCTCCCAAACAAATTATAGGTTTAATTCCATTTTTTAAAGCTTTTGTTGCTTTACGCATCATGACTACATCATCTTCAAAATGGTAATTACGCCGTTCTGTATGAGTAACTAAAGTATATGAACATCCTAATTTCTTCAGTTGTTTGCCAGAAATTTCCCCAGTATATGGCCCCTCATCATGCATGGAAATATCTTGAGCACCATACAACAACGGCATTTTATCTGACTGAATCAATACTTGCATAGAGCGAAGATCCGTAAAAGGTGCAAGTAAGACAACCTGAACAGAACCATAATCATGATTAGCATCTTGTAAAAGCCAATGCAATTTCTGAACATAGCGTGTCATTTCAAGATGATCTAAATTCATCTTGAAATTAACAGCTATTAACTTTTGGCGCTTTGTTTTATTTTTCAAGCCACCTTTTACGTTACTTTTTACTTCTTCACTCACAAAAAATCAATTCCTAAATTTTAACCTTTAGTCTTAAAAACTAAGCTAAAACTGCCAAACCTGGAAGTTCTTTACCTTCTAAGAATTCTAGAGAAGCTCCACCACCAGTTGAAATATGACTAAAGTCAGTCGCCTCATCAAATTTCTTTCCGGTCTTTGGATTATCAAGAACACGTGCTGCAGCAGCAGAATCTCCTCCACCGATAATAGTAAAAGCACCAGCCTTTGTAGCATCAGCAAGAGCAGCAGCGATTCCTGCTGTTCCCTTTGCAAAAGCAGCCTTTTCAAATACGCCAGAAGGACCGTTCCAAACAACAGTTTTAGATTTGATAATCTCACTAGCAAAAAGTTCAACTGTTTTAGGTCCGATATCTAGACCTTCTTTATCAGCAGGAATCTTAGTTGATTCTACAACACCTTCATAGACATCTTCACCTGTTTCACTTTCAGGGAAACCAGAAGCAATAACAGTATCAATTGGAAGCAATAATTTAACTCCTCTTTCTTCAGCCTCTTTTATATAGCCTAGAGCAGTTTCAAATTGGTCTTTTTCGCAAAGAGAATGCCCAATTTCATATCCTTGTGCAGCCAAGAATGTATAAGCCATTCCTCCACCAATGCAAATATTATCAGCCAATTTTAATAAGTTAGAAATTACACCTAATTTATCTGAAACTTTAGAGCCACCAAGAACAACTGTTAAAGGTCTCTCAGGATTTTCAGTTGCCTTTGAAAGAGCAGCAACCTCTTTAAAAACCAATTCACCAGCTGCTGCAGGTAATAATTTAGCAATATCGTAAACAGAAGCTTGAGCACGGTGAACAACACCAAATCCATCTGAAACATAGCAATCAGCTAATTTAGCTAGGGCTTCTGCAAAAGGCCTACGTTCTTCCTCAACTTTACTTGTCTCGGCTTTATTAAAACGAACATTCTCAAGCAAAAGAACTTGTCCAGCCCCAAGAGAAGCTGCCTTAGATTGAGCATCTTGTCCAACAGTATCACTTGCCAGAACAACATCTTTACCTAAAAGTTCAGAAAGACGAACACGAACAGGTTCTAAAGTGAATTTAGGATCAAATTCAAAATCAGTTGTTGGTTTTGGACGACCTAAATGTGCCATCAAAATCACTGCAGCACCATTTTCTAAAAGTTTATTTATAGTTGGAAGAGCTGCACGAATTCTACCATCATCAGTAATAGTTTTTCCGTCAGTTTTATCCAATGGAACGTTAAAATCCGCCCTTACTAAAACTTTCTTATTATTAATATCGCCTAAATCAGCAATTGTCTTCATCTTGTTTCCTTTCTATTTTACTTTTTAAACTAGAATTTTCTTACCTTTATTTATTAAGCTATCATTCCCGAATTAAGTAAATCTTTGTAGATTTCATTACATTTTGGACAGACAGGATAATTCAAACCATCATGTTGAGGATGCCAAACCTTACCGCAAAGAGCAACAACCATTCCACCCGTCAAACGTGCCTCATCTGATTTTTTGGCATCAACCCAATGAGCATACTTCTCAGCTTCATCAGTATCTTTGAGTTGAACATCATTTTCAACAACAGTAGTTTCCATTACAGACGTTTGAACCATACTAACATTATACAGCAATAAAACGAAGAAAAAACTAAAGCAAATAAAAAACAAGAATAAAAAACCCGGCTTTTTAACCGGGTTTATAACAAGTGCGCCCACTGGGACTCGAACCCAGGACCAACAGATTAAAAGTCTGGAGCTCTACCAACTGAGCTATAGGCGCTTAAGAGAGCCCGAAGGCTCTCAAAATATTAAATTTTAATTACTTAATAATTGAAGTAACTCGACCTGAACCAACAGTCTTTCCACCCTCACGGATAGCAAAACCTAATCCCTCTTCAAGAGCAATTGGTTGGATCAATTCAACAGTTAATTCTACATTATCACCAGGAAGAACAATATCTTTTCCACCTAATTCAGTAATGTTACCAGTAACGTCTGTTGTTCTGAAATAGAACTGAGGACGGTATCCAGCTTGGAAACCACCGTGACGTCCACCTTCTTCTTTAGTCAAAACATAAACTTGACCTTTGAAGTTAGTATGAGGTGTAACTGAACCTGGTTTAGCAATAACTTGACCACGAATAACAGCTTCACGATCAATACCACGAAGAAGAAGACCAGTGTTATCACCAGCTTGAGCTTGTGTCATTGATTTATGGAATGTTTCAATACCAGTAACTGTTGTCTTTTGAGTATCTTTAATACCAACAATTTCAACCTCAGAGTTGATGTCTAGTGTTCCACGTTCAACACGACCAGTAACAACTGTACCACGTCCTGAAATTGTGAAAACATCCTCAATAGGCATCAAGAATGGCTTATCAAGATCACGAACAGGTTCAGGAATACGATCATCAACCAAGTCCATCAAATCTTCAACAGTTTTAACCCATTTAGCATCACCTTCAAGAGCTTTCAAAGCAGATGTGCGAACAATTTCATCATCAGCTAATTCGAAATCTTGAGCTTCAACAGCTTCACGAGTTTCCATTTCAACCAATTCTAGAAGTTCATCATCATCAACCATATCGCACTTGTTCAATGCAACCAAAATCTTCGGCACACCAACTTGCTTAGCCAACAAGATGTGCTCTTTAGTTTGAGCCATAGGTCCATCTGTTGCAGCAACAACCAAAATAGCACCATCCATCTGTGCAGCACCAGTAATCATGTTCTTAATATAGTCAGCATGTCCTGGAGCGTCAACGTGTGCATAGTGACGTTTTTCAGTTTGATACTCGATGTGAGCAATGTTAATAGTAATACCACGTTGTTTCTCTTCTGGTGCACTATCAATAGTATCAAAAGCGAAAGTTTCGTTTAAATCAGGATACTTGTCAGCCAAAACCTTAGAAATAGCTGCTGTCAAAGTAGTCTTACCGTGATCAACGTGACCAATTGTACCAATGTTTACGTGCGGCTTAGTGCGCTCGTAAGTTGCTTTTGCCATATTTTCTCCTTTATTTATGTCTTTTTTTAGCAATTTACGCGCAAACATTTTAGACCTTTCGAATGCGCCTTTTAAATATTATAACAAACAGACCCTAACTTTGTCAAAATATATTCAAATTACAAAATTTTGGATTTTCTCTTTGAGCGGTGCTGTAGGTTGCTACTGCCCTAAAATAGTCTCGTAAAGAAAAATTCAAAAGGGGCAAAATTTAAAGGTTGCGATAGAAGCAGGTGGTGTTACATGTGTGACAGGCCGGCCCATCAGGCTCAACCAAATAGAGTAAAGTATCCTCATCGCAATCTTTTTTAATCTCAATAACTTTTTGTGTATTTCCTGAAGTCAATCCTTTTGTCCAAATTTCTTGTCGCGAGCGTGACCAAAAAGTTGCTAATCCTTTTTCTTTAGTTATATCTATCGCCTCTTGATTTGCCCAAGCTACCATTAATACATCTTTAGTTTTTACATCCTGCACAACAACAGGAATTAATCCACTTTTATCAAATTTAAGCATAAAACCTCGTTCCAAATTTCGTTTCTAACTTTAAGTTATCATTTTCCAAAACATCAAAAAGACATTCTTTAAAGTATAATGATTTAGCCATAACAACATCAACACCCGAAGACAAAGCAATATCAACTGCCCTCAACTTAGTTTGCATCCCACCAGTTCCAACTTTGGATCCTAACTCAGAAACATCAATTTGCTTCTTAATTGAATTTAATTCATCAATACCTTGCACAATATTGATTTTTTTAGCATTAACATTTCTTGGATTTTCGGTATAAAGCCCATCAACATCCGTAAACAAAAATAATATATTTGCCTCAACCAGAGTGGCAACTTCAGCCGCTAATTGATCATTATCTCCAAAAGTCAATTCCTCGGTTGCAACTGTATCGTTTTCGTTCACAATCGGAATTGCGCCTAAAGTCAATAATTTTTCTAAAGTATTTCTCGCATTTTCTTGCTCATTATCAAGAACACGTCTTGTTAGCAAAACTTGCCCAATCGAAATCTGATTCATAGAAAAAGCTCGTTCATACTGCAACATTAAACTTGCTTGTCCAACTGCTGAAGCTGCCTGGAGTGTTGATAATTCGTTTGGTCTTTCTTTTAGCCCTAGCGGTGCCAGTCCAGCAGCCACAGCCCCAGAACTGACTAAAATAATATCAAAGCCTTGAGAATGCAATCTTGAAATAACTTCAGAGTAACCAAAAAGCTTTTGTTGATCTAAAAGCCCTTGTGAATTAGTTAATGAACTTGAGCCAATCTTAATGACTATTCTATTCTGCATCCGAATTTCCTACTACAGTATCATCCTGAGATCTCGTCTTATCATCCGCCTCCGGTCGCTCACGATATGCCGCCCGAGCATCCTGTCTTTCGTGATACTGCTCACGTTTTTCCTTGCGAGTAGCTCGTCGAACTCTATCCTCATAGTCTAATCTAGTATCCTCTCCCCGTCTCAAAGAATACAACTGCTCAGCTCCGGCAGTCAACTCAGGTTCATAGTCAAAAATAAAGGCATCTGTTTCTTGTTCAAGATACTTAACTCTATGATTAACAGTTGATACTCGAACTTCATCTCCAGCTTGAGCACCAGCTTTTGCTAGCACATCTTCAACACCAATTTTAGCTAATTTATCAGCTAGATACCCGACCGCTTCATCATTACCCATATCAGTCTGTAAAACCCATTTTCTAAGCTTATCACCTTCAACCCACCAATAATCTCCATCGTTATCACGCTTTTTTTCGATAGTGAAAGGTTTTTGATCAACCCGACGTTTTAAAGGAGTAATGTTAATTTCCACCCTATCAGATTCATTTGCAAATTCATTTGAATTCTCATCAGAGTTATCACTTTCAGGTACACCAGCACTTACACTTCTTAAAATTTTTGCTAATGCTGATTTTATCTCTTTAACTCCTTCATGAGTTTTTGCCGAACAAAGCAGAACTTGATAGCCCTCAACAATCAACTCTTCTTTAGCAAAATTAGCCAATTCTCTTGCTGCTTGATTATCAACTTTATTTAAAACTATCAAATTAGGACGATCAAGCAAAGGAACTCTATCCTCATTTTCAAACTCAGCACCGAATTTTTCTTGATATTTGCCAAGTTCTTCTTCAATAGCTTTTAAATCCGAAATCGGATCTCGTCCAGGTTCATAAGTTGCCATATCTATAACGTGGACAATTACCTTTGTCCTCTCAATATGACGTAAAAATTCATGACCTAAACCTTTACCTTCCCAAGCTCCAGGAATAAGCCCAGGAACATCAGCAACCGTGTAACGTAATCCCTCAGATTGCACAACTCCCAGATTTGGAATTAAAGTTGTGAAAGGATAATCAGCAATCTTAGGTCTAGCTGCCGACATTGCTGCGATCAAAGAACTTTTCCCACTTGATGGATAACCAACTAAAGCCACATCTGCCAGCATTTTTAATTCAAATATTAAGTCAGTTTCTTCCCCTGGGAGCCCTAACAAAGCAAAACCTGGAGCTTTTCGTTGCTTTGAGGCTATTTTTTGATTCCCAAAACCACCTAATCCACCTTGAACTGCAACAAACTCTTCTCCATCTTGATTAAGATCTATAACCAATTGTCCTTTTAAACTTTTAATTTGAGTTCCAACAGGAACAGGTAGAATAATATCTTGCCCATCTTTGCCATCTTTATTCCCACCATAACCCATTTCTCCATTATCGGCAACTTTTTTTCTAGAAAAATGAAAATCAAGAAGAGAAGTTAAATTTGAATCAGCCTTAATTATAATTGAGCCGCCTGTTCCGCCATTACCACCATTAGGACCAGCCAGCGGCTTATATTTTTCGCGCCGAATAGAGGCACAACCATCTCCGCCTTTTCCGGCTTTGAGATGAATTTGTATTCTGTCAACAAAATTAGGCATATTTCAACTACTTTCCTATATTGATTTCCTATATTAAAAAACCCGCCATATTACAGGCGGGTTTCAAAAATAAAACTATTTTTTATTATTGGTCATTAATAACGATATTAATAACTTTACGATCTCTCTTAACACCGAAAGCCACTTTACCAGACTTCAATGCAAACAAAGTGTCATCTTTACCAATTCCAACATTTTCACCAGGATGAAATGATGTTCCTCTTTGACGAAGAAGAATTTCTCCAGCATTAACTTGTTGACCACCAAATCTTTTAACACCTAATCGTTGCGCATTGGAATCGCGACCATTTTTAGATGAACTAGCTCCTTTTTTATGTGCCATTTCTTTATCTCCTTATTTTTCTAATTTAAACTTATTTTATTGAAGTAATCTTTAAACGTGTTAATTCTTGACGATGTCCAAAACGTTTTTTATAACCAGTTTTGTTCTTATATTTCATTCCAACAATTTTTTTACCACGTTCTTGACGAACAACTTCAGCTGTAACTTTTACTTTAGCAGCATCTTTACCGATCAAAGTTTTGCTGTCATCAACAAACATTAAGCATGGAAACTCAACTTTAGACCCATCTTTTACAATTTGACCTTTGTCGTCCAAAACTCGGTTAGTTACAACAATATCATCAACAGCAACCTTAGTTTGGTTACCACCAGTTTTTATAATAGCATACGACATATCTATATTATACCTTTCTTCAAGTTTTCTTGTCAAAACAGAGCCAAAGATCGGATTTGAACCGACGACCCCTTCATTACGAGTGAAGTGCTCTACCAGCTGAGCTACTTTGGCGTTAACGAAAAACCCACCCAGAAAACTGAGTGGGTTTTTACAAAGTTCTTTTCGATTTAGTTCAATTTTTGAAGAAAAGAAGGCTGTGCTTAGGCACTGCACTTTTCGAAAAATTTGAAATAACCGAAAAGAACGAGTAAAATTACCAGCGATAGTGGGCGAAAGCCTTATTAGCCTCTGCCATCTTGTGAGTATCCTCACGCTTCTTAACAGCAGCACCCAATCCGTTACTTGCATCTAAAATTTCATTTGTCAAACGTAATGTCATTGTCTTTTCACGACGAAGACGAGCGTTATCTGTTAACCAACGAAGACCTAAAGTAACAGCACGATCAGCCTTAACCTCAGTAGGAACCTGATAAGTTGCACCACCAACGCGTCGAGATTTAACTTCAACTGTCGGTTTGATGTTTTCCAAAGCACGCTTCAAAACATCTACTGGATTTTGACCTTCAGCTTTATCAGCAACATTTTTTAAAGAACCATAAACAATTGACTCAGCTAAAGATTTTTTACCATCTTTCAAAACTTTATTAATTAATTGAGTAACTAATACTGAATTATATACTGGATCTGCAATAATTTGACGTTTCTGAACAGGACCTTTACGTGGCATTATTTACCTCCCTTTGGTTTCTTTGACCCATATTTTGAACGACCTTGATTACGATCTTTTACTCCTTGAGCATCAAGCGAACCACGAACAATATGATAACGAACACCAGGAAGATCCTTAACACGTCCTCCTCTAACTAAAACAATAGAGTGTTCCTGAAGATTGTGCCCTTCACCTGGAATATAAGCTGTAACCTCAATACCTGTTGATAAACGCACACGAGCAACCTTACGCAAAGCTGAATTAGGCTTCTTAGGTGTTGTTGTATAAACACGTGTACAAACACCACGACGCTGTGGTGACTTCTTTAGCGCAGCTGTTTTCTTGCGCTTAATTTTTGGTGTGCGACCCTTACGCACTAATTGCTGTATTGTAGGCACTTAAAATCTCCTTTTACTTTTCATACGAATATTAATTATATTATACCTAAATATTACTTATTTTGTCAAAAGCTTAATTAAAAAAACCCAGCCGAAGCTGGGTTTTTTCTATACAATTGAGTTTGAGGTCAACACACACAAACGACCTCAAAATTCAGGGGTTTTACTTATCGCTATCATTACGCTTACGCGCAGAGATAACAACCCCACGACCTAACGCAGATAGAGCAAGTAAACCTAAAATTGATGCTAACCAAAGAGCTGAAGAATCAACACCTGTTGTTGCAAGGTGAGTGATCTTAGTTCCTTTGTGTTTTACTGGTGTAGGAGCCAAAGCA
>JAISHP010000152.1 GCA_031262545.1 Candidatus Ancillula hodotermitis
TATTTAGTGTTGGAGTTAAAGTAACCGCAAAACTAGGAACACTAGCCGTAACCAATTGCCAAACAACTGCCATAGCGACAATCGCCAACAAAGCTATATACTTTTTAATTTTTCTCTTCATCTACCCCCCCCCAAAGGGATCTAATTTAAACTTAAATATTAAATTTTAACCTATATAATTCACCTACATTCAATTATATCACAATTTTTCCCCGATTTAGACATTTTTTACACTCTATCTAAACAACTTTTCAATGGATTTACCTATAAAGATACCGTTCCCCTCCCGTGGAGGGGTGGCAGCGAAGCTGACGGGGTGGTTTAGCATCTCCTCAGAAACCACCCCACCCTCTTACTGAGGGCACCCCTCCGAAGGAGGGGAACTTTAACGCATAACTTTCGCCCGTAAAAAGTTAGAATTTTTCATTCTGTGAAAATTCACAAAGACCCTAATCTAAATAATTATTAATAAACTTTGCCATATTCGGAACCGTAAAAGCTACTTTTCCATATTCGCTAGCATATATTAATCCTTTTTTAATTAAATCACTTCTACGTTGTGCTAAACTAGAGGAATCAATTCTTAATCTTTTTGTCAGCACCGTCCTTATATAATTTACTATTTACATCATACACTAAAACGGCAAATATCAGTCATCATAATGTCCACGACATCCGGAAATAACAATATCTCCATTTTCTAAAATTTTATAGATGATCCTATTCTTTTGGTCAATTCTTCTACTCCACCAACCTTGTCGATCGCCTGTAAGCGGTTCTGGTTTTCCTATTCCTTCATATCCGTTACGTGGAATATCTTCAAGAATTTTATTGATTTTCTTAAGAGTCTTCTTATCAACACTTTGCCAAGAAATATATTCTTCCCAACCAGAGTTTGTAAAATTATTTCCCAAAAAATTATTCCTCAATCAGTTCGTGATATTTATAATTACCTTGTTCCGCTTCTTGGATAGAACTAGTTAGTCTAATTCGTCCAGAACGCCCAACATAAGGATCGTTTACTTTAGTTTCAAAGGGTATATCTTGAGAATAAACTAACCGAGTGAGAGCCATCGTTATATAATCACCTAAGCTCAATCCCATTTCGGACAAATATGAATTTGCGTTTGCCTTTAACGAATTATCAATTCTGACACTGATCGTAGATGTAGACATTTTACCTCCTTTGTAAACATTTCATAAATATTATACAACTTTTTGTCGGCATCTTCACCTGACATCCAAATACAAGTCGAATATTTTCGCACCCTTTATCAGTTTCAATTTTTTTGAATTATTGTGTTATTTTTCTTCCTGTTTCATCCAGACCAAATCATATTCCTGCTCCTCCTCCGGAATATATTGAAAAGGAGAGTCAATAGGAACGTAGCTCTTTGGAATACTTGAAAACTCATCTTCTGTCAAATCTCTTTCACCTTTTGTGAGATCAAGAACTGAACGCGGATCATATTGAAGTATCTTGTATCTTTTCTTTAACATTTTCACTCTCCTAAATAATCATGAATAAGTTTTATACTTGCCTCAGTATCAAAAACTAACCTTCTTCCATGGATAAATTTTGCTCCATATTTTGTAATATAATGATTAATCAATACAGTTTTAGCTTCAAAAACAACAAATCCCTCAAATCCAGCATCCAAAGAATCTTTAGCGACACTTGCAAAAAGCGCACCATGAACGCCTTCATACATTTTTGTTTTTCCAATATTGTGAGGAGCACTTTCTACCAAGTAGATAAAATTAAACAAAGAACGTGAATCTCTTTCAAATTCGACTAAACCTTGAAGTTCGTTTTTATAATATGCAGCCAACTTGTGAGTGTCACCATCTTGTGAATCATTCCAATCAAAATTCCACCCAGCAGTAATTAAATCATCAGACATTGACTTGTCAACAATAATCTCTTCAATCTGAAACTTCACTTTAGCGCCCATAATTATTATATTATACTGATGCAAATTAAATTTTACAAATACTTGTTAAATTAAAAATATCTAAACTTATCTAATAAAATCTATTTTTTTAGATATCATAACATAAGTTTAGATATTCTCCAGTTCCTGACATCTAAATACAAGCCGAATCAAACTCTAGGAAATTTTTCTACAAATACTTCTTTCATTTTTTCAATTGAGACATGTGTATATTTTTGGGTAGTTTGCAAAGAAGAATGTCCAAGAATTTCTTGCACAGTTCTCAGATCAGCCCCATTATCAAGAAGATGAGTTGCCATAGTGTGTCTTAGAGTATGCGGATGTAAATTAGGAATACCTGCAATTTTCGCTAAATCATAAATTATTTGGCGCAAAGAACGAACTCCGATTCTTTTATCGCCTTTCTTATTCAAAAAAACAGGATCGCTATACCCTTTATCCATAGTCAATTCTTTTAATGCCCGAACCGCAGGATTAGTCAAAGGAACAATCCTTTCTTTATCGCCTTTTCCGACAACCCTAACAGTCCGATTAACAAAATCAAAATTGCTAACATTTAAACTGTCCAACTCAGAAATCCTTAATCCTGAAGAATAAAACAATTCTAAAATAGCTGTTTCTTCAATATTTCTAGCAGAGTCTAATAATTTTTGCACCTGAGATTTAGTCAAAACGGTTGGAAGTTCATTAGAAAATTTTGGTGTTCTAAGCCTTTTGGTAGGATTTTCTTTAATCACTTTTTTATCCATCAAAAATTTATAAAAAGCTTTAATTGAAGCTGTTTTACGAGCTAAAGAAGATTTTTGAATATCATGTCCAGTTAAAAATGCTAAATATGCCCGGATAATTTCATGCGTTACTTGATCAACCGCAACTCCACGTCTTCTTAAAAAAGCGAAAAAATCTTCTAAATCTGAAAAATAAGCTTTGATTGTGTTTTGTGAAAGATTTCTAAGCTCAAGTGAAGATTTAAAATCATCCAAATATCTATTCATTAAAATCCCATTTTATTCAAAAATTTGGTATCGCTTTGCCAATTTTTCGCTACTTTCACCGATAATTTCAAAATTGCTTCAGAATCTCCAACCATTCCCCGAATTATTCTTTGCGAGCGCTTACGAATCTCCTTAATCCTTTTACCTTGTTTGCCAAGGATAATTCCCTTTTGCGAATCTCTTTCAACATATAAATTGCAATATATCACCTGCTGCCCAGTTTCTCTATCTATATCCACAACTTGACAAGCTAAAGAATGGGGTAATTCATCATCAAGCATTTCTAAAGCACTTTGCCGAACTACCTCACCAATCATTTCGTAATTATTTTGATCTGTAATATCCGTATCACTATAAAGCTGAGGCGACTGAGGCAAATATTTCTTTATCACATCAAGAAGTTCATTTAAATTATCTTGAAAATTATCTTTTGCAGAAACAGGAACGACTTCTTTAAATTCTGCTAATTCTTGAACCTCGAGTAAATGTTCAAATAATTCTTTTTGTGGAACTTTATCAATTTTTGAAACTACTGCGATTAATGGAATTCTCTTACTAGCTATTTGCTTTAAATGATTTATAATTAGCCTATCTCCCTTACCAATTTTCTCATCTGCTGGCGTCAAAAAAAGAATTACATCAACCTCGGTTAATTGTTCATCAACCATTTCATTAAGTCGCTTTCCCAGCAAAGTTTTCGGACGATGGATTCCTGGAGTATCAACAAAAATGTATTGTGCATCTTGTGTTGTCAAAATTCCACGAATTGCTTTCCTCGTCGTTTCTGGTTTAGCAGAAGTAATAGCAACTTCAGCATCAACTAAAGCATTCATCAAAGTCGACTTACCGACATTAGGCCTCCCTGCTAAACAAATAAAACCTGACCGAAAATTTTTACCATCAACCATACCTATATTATCGCACAAATGGTATAATATCCTAGTATGGTTTATAATTATGACGAGTCGAAATACGCACCTCCAATAACTGGTAATGTTGATGGTATTAAGAGTAATAATAGTAGCAATAATGATGCACCTTGGAAGAGATACGCAACAGGTAATATCAATTCTAAAACTGTTAAAGAAGCAACTCCTACTGACAATCAATTTTCTAAAAACAACTTGTCTACAAATAACCAGTCTACAAGCAACCTGCCAAATAACCACTCAAACGATTTTTTAAACAATGTAAACCAATCTAATAATTTTGCTAATAATCCAGCCAACAATTTAGACCCAGAATTATTAAGAATTTTAGAAAACGGAATTAGCGAAAATAATCACAACATACACAGAAGCACCCCTCAAAATTTTTCTCAAAATATTCAGAGGTCAAGTATTCAGGATCCTAGTATTCAGGAGCCTGCTCAATTTTTGCCACAACCGCAACAACAACCAAAGAGACAACCTAGAACGGCATCCGCATTTCAAAACAACCCTCCAAAAATTACGCCAAATTCAATTTCAGAAACACAAAGAATTGCCGCAGTTGAGGGTAGACCTAATGAGAGTAGACCAAATATAAATCCTCAACCTCAAGGTTATGCAACTATTCCTGTTAGCCAAATCCGTAAACCAAAAAATGGGACAATCAACTCGATTCCCCAAAACGTTAAAGAGAATATCAAAGAACATTCAAAACAAGCCATTCCAGTTAGTGTTTTAGCTCAAGAACAATTCCCAAGTTCTCAATATTCAACTAAAAAATCTGCAACGGATGACACTGTCTCAATTTCTGCTAAAAATCGCGATAAATTTTTCAACGAAAAAGATGCTGAAACCGGTAAACTTCACCAAATAAACCCTAATCGTGTAAACCCTAATCGTGTTTCAGGAATGGGCATTAGCTCGATAGCTGGAGCCACCCCCTCAAGGGCAAACGCCCCTAAATTTCAGCCCAGTGCAAATACTGGCGCAAATAATAATCAGGGAAATAATTTTAATACTCAAAATAATGTAAATCCGGATTATGCTCAAAAAGCAGCTCAAACTTTTGGACAGCCGAACTACCGACCAAGACCTGAAACTAATCCTAATTTGCAAGCAAGACTTCAAACAGGAACTCATCCTCAAGTTCACGTTTCTCAAATTACTGAGAGAATGAGTGCTGAAGCAAATCAAAACGTAAATATAAATAATGATAGAAATAATGAAAGTGCTGAACTTTTTGGCAGCTATTCCCCGCTTCACGGTGGGAAAATATCAGGCTTTAAAAGAGTTCTTCCTTTCTTAATCGTAATTGTTGCAGCTTTGGTTTTAGCTGCCGGAGTTACTTTTATCTCTATGAAGTGGCTCGGTGAAGATCCTGCAATTTTAGGAAAATTCGCCAACTTGCTTGGAAAATAACTTGGGTAAATAATTCAACAGGAGTTTCTTTGCAAATTACAATATCACTTATTCTAGCAGTAATTATAGCAGCAGCTTGGGTTGCTTCTAGTTTTGGGCTTATGAAATTAGCCAAAGGCAAGAAATCAATTCCATTTATGGGGATTATGCTAGGTGGAATTTTAGTTAAATTTTTAATTATTATTATTCTTTTGATAGTTATTAAGAATTCTGGAATTTGCAACACAGCAGTTTTTGGTGTTGCACTATTCTTATTAGTTGCGATAGCAACATGTATAGAAGCTTATTTGATCAATAGAAAACTAAAACGAGGCGATTTTTGGGAGTAAATGTTACATTATCTTAACAAAACGCCTTTTTTAAATCGTTATAATATTTACATTACTAAATAGGAGGTTATAAAATAATATGTTAGACAACTTAAATAACTTAGCCGCAACCGCGATCTCAGGTGATCAAGCAGCTGCTTTCGGAAACGGAGCTTGGATGTTAACCGCAGCCGCTTTTGTTTTCTTGATGACTCCAGCTGTATCTTTCTTCTACGGCGGAATGGTCCGTTCAAAAGCTGTTTTAAATATGTTAATGCTCTCAACTGGTGCTTTGGTTGTAATATCAGTTATTTGGCCTGTTTGGGGCTGGTCTCTCTCCTATGGCTCTGAAGATATGGGTGGAGTTTTTAATAACCCTTTTGAAAGCTTTTTACTAAAAGGTGTTATTGAGTCTCAGGGCGGAGTTTGGACTTCTGTTATTGGCTCAGACATGTCACAATATGCTGGGACAATTGATGTTGCTTTCCAGATGACTTTTGCAGTTATCACAGTTGCTCTAATTTCTGGAGCACTTGCAGAACGTGTTAAATTTTCAACTTGGTTAATTTTTGTCGCTCTTTGGGTTACTCTAGTTTATTGCCCTATGGCTCATATGGTTTGGGGCAACGGTCTGCTTTCTGGTGCTGAAGACTCAATTTCTTCCCTTCTTTATGGTGGATCTGAAGATTCATCTGGAAATTGGGTTCCAAATGTAGCTCCACATGACTTTGCAGGAGGAACGGTTGTCCATATTAACGCAGGTATTGCTGCTCTAGTTATTGTTTTAATCATCGGCAAACGTAAAGGTTTTATGAAAGTTCCAACTCGTCCTCATAATTTACCAATGGTAATGCTTGGTGCATTTTTACTTTGGTTTGGTTGGTTTGGTTTTAATGCTGGTTCAGCATTTGGAGCTAACGGAACAGCGGGATACGCTTGGGTTTCAACTTCAGCTGCCGCTGGAGCTGCCGCTCTAGCATGGTTAATTACAGAAAGAATCAGAGATGGTAAATTCACCTCCCTTGGAGCTGCTTCTGGTATGGTAGCTGGTTTGGTTGCTATTACTCCAGCGGCTGATGTTGTTAGTCCTGGATATGCTATTTTGCTCGGATTAATTGCTGGTATTCTTTGCTGTCTAGCAGTTGGATTAAAATTTAAATTCAAATTTGATGATTCACTTGATGTTGTTGGCGTCCATTTCGTTGGAGGCCTAGTTGGAACTATACTCGTTGGTCTCTTTGCTTCTGATACTGGGCTTTTAAATAGCGGTGATCCTAGGCAATTAATTGTCCAACTGATCGTTACAGGGATCGCAATCGTTTTTTCTGGAATTATAACTACTATAATAGCTTTTGCTTTAGATAAAACAGTAGGCTGGAGAGTAAGCGAAGATGATGAGACTGCTGGAATTGACTTTGCCGATCATGGCGAAACTGCTTATGATTTTGCCAGCTCAGATACAATTGCTAATAGATAGAAAGGAAAATAATGAAACTAATAACGGCTATTATTCAACCAAACAAATTAAACGATATCAAATCAGCTCTTTCTTCAGCTGGAATCCACGGTCTGACAGTTAGTAACGCTAACGGATATGGACGTCAAAAGGGTCACACAGAAGTTTATCGTGGTGCTGAATATGTTGTTGACCTGATTCCAAAAGTCCGTCTAGAAATGGTTTGTGATGACATTGATGTCAATACTGTAACAGAAGTTATTATCCGTGCCGCTAATTCAGGAAATATTGGTGATGGTAAAATATGGATCACACCTGTTGAGGATGTCATTCGTATCCGCACCCGCGAACACGGCCCTGCCGCAATCTAATCAACCCTGCATTTATTAAAATAATACTCTGTTTGTTAATTTTATGTTTTGAATTATTTATTCAAAACTAAAAATCTTTATTTAGTGGATATATATAATAATATTTATTTTTTGGCAGTAAAAAGACGACTTGTTGATTTTTATTTTGAAAAATTGTTAAGATAATGAAAAAATTCGGGATCCTCTGTTGGACCCGGAAGAATTTTTTCATTATCAAAATTTTGAAAAATATAAACAATCACAAGTTTAGTCTCCCGCTGGCAATAAAATAAGATATTATTTTATTA
>JAISHP010000031.1 GCA_031262545.1 Candidatus Ancillula hodotermitis
TTGATTAAGTAGCTGCCATAGCTGACCGCAGGACCGATTGAGTTGAGGCGGAATCGCTTCGCCTCTATATCGATCGGAAAATCCCCGCCTGCTTTGCAGAAGGGATTAAGATTTTACGAGAGAGTAACAAGCAGCGTTCATGTCAAGGTTGTATAATAATATGTTGATTAAGTAGACTGTTTTGTAAACCACTCCGCCCAACGGGCGCCCCTCCAAGGTGGGGAACAATTCTCCTCCTGTGGAGGAGGGGACCACGCAGTGGTGAGGTGGTTAGATAATAGCTTATATATTAGAACACGTGCATGCTTCGCTTCGCTCATATTATGCTTGTTAGTGAAAATTTAATATTATTTATATGAATCGCTAAAGCTCATATAAAATCAAATTTTTAATTACGAAGATATAGATATTTTCAAAGATAATATGCTTTATCCAATCTGACTAATTCAAAATTTTTACAAGGTTTTGACATTTTGTAAGATTGAACAGTAGTTTGGAATTGATATAATGTTTTTATGCCGAAGAATGTTCAAAAAACGACTAAAATGAAGAGAGGGAGTAGTGCAGATTCGGCTAAAACAACTAGAATGAAAAGAACTGATGGGCGAAATGTAACCCAAAGAACTCAAAGAATGCCATCAGGTTCAACAGGAAGACGGGTGCGAAGAGCACAGGTTCCACCAGAGGAATATATTCAAGCTTATCAAGATTCGGCGATTGTTGGTTTTGTTGCTGGTAGTTATTTTAGAACTTTATTAGCTTTGTTGCTAATTGTTGCTTCTGTTGCTTCGGCAGCGATTGAATGGTTTGCTGTTCATGCAGTTGTTTTGAATTTTTTTCATACTGTTACAGCTTGTGTAATTGGTAAAACTTCTGTTTTAATGCCAATTGTGCTTTTGTGGCTAGGAATTAGAGTTGGAGTTAAGAGATTTACTGATGATTCAAATTTACGACTTTTGGTTGGGATAATCTGTTTATTAATTTGTATTTCAGGAATGGTGCAAATATATTCTGGATTGCCTAGTCCAGCTAAAAATTTCCTTGATTTGGAGACTGGTGGGGGAATGATTGGTTTTGCTTTTGCAAATCCGCTAGTTGCTGGTGTTACTACTTATGTTACTATTCCAATTTTGGTTTTAATTGGTTTTTTTGGTCTTTTGGTTGTTACACAAACTCCTTTGAATGAGATTCCTTTAAAAATTAGAGTAATTAGGGAAGCTGCAAAGATTAAGCGTGAAGAAAAAGAGCTTAATAAGAGAATTGAAAATGGTGGAGCTGGTCTTAAGCAAGATAAAGAGCAAAATAAAGAAAAACGGGGATTAAAGTCTCAAGAAAAAGTTAGTGATAGGCTTTCTGGGCTAAAAGAAGAACCTCTTGATTCAGAAGCGGAAGATTCAGAGCCTTTGGAGTTAGCAAAAGGCGTTCCAAGTCATGGTCTTAATGTTACAGAAAATTCAGATAATAATATTTCTGATTCCTTGAGTAATTCACTGGAAGATGGACCAATAACGCTGAGAGATGTTGATGAAAAAGAAACAAAAGGTGGAATTTTTGATCATATCAAGAGCCTCGTGAATAAAGGAAATAAAAATAAAGATAAAGATTTAGAAACTGACTATACATTGACTAAAGCTGTTAGGGAAATGGAAGAAAATCCTTATCCAGAAGAAGATGAAGAACAAGAAGGTGAGCATCCTCAAGATAATGGGACATTTAATCCTGCTAAAGGGGCTTACGCTTCTGCTTATCAAGGATCAGAAGCAATTCAGCCTGAAGATAAGCATACTGAAGGTGAATTTTTTACTGCTCCAAGACCAATGGTTCAGCCACAACAGGCTAAAAGCTTACCTTTTGCAAGATATACTGGCAATTTGGTAGATGAGGTTGAAAATTCAGATACGATTCCTGAGGTAGGTGCATTTATCGGTAAAGGAACATTTGTTCCTGAATCTGCTTTAGATTCTGTAGCTGTTGGCGCTCAGGCTGGTAAATCAGCTTTGAATTCAATCGGAGAACAAGTAGCCGCTCAAAATCAAAAGCAAAACCAAAATTTAGGATTAAGTCAAGAAGAATTGGCTAAACAAATGAGAACACCTGAATATCATTTACCAAAGAAAAATTTACTTGTTCGTCAAGGAAAGCAAAAATCTGAAGGTGATGATGAACATGCACGTGAAATTACTGCTTCATTAATGCATTTGTTTAAGGAATTCAAGATTGATGCTAAAATAGTTGGATATGAAAATGGTCCAAGTGTAACTTGTTTTGAAGTTGTTCTTGGCGATGGTGTTAAAGTTGAAAGAATTACTGGTCTTGCAAATAATATCGGTGTGGCAGTTGCTTCTAATAATGTCAGAATATTAACACCAATTCCTGGAAAATCAGCAATCGGAATTGAAGTTCCTAACAAGAATCGTGAAGTTGTTCTTTTAGGTGACGTTTTAGCTTCTAAAGCTGCTACTTCTGATCCTCATCCACTTTTAACCGCTGTAGGAAAGAGTAATGGTGGGGAATATATTGTTGCTAATTTGGCAAAAATGCCTCATTTGTTGGTAGCAGGAGCAACAGGCGCAGGTAAGTCATCATTTATAAATTCGATGTTGACCTCTATTTTGATGCGGGCTACTCCGTATGAAGTCAGAATGATTTTAGTTGATCCAAAAAGAGTCGAATTTGCGGCTTATGCTGGAATTCCTCATTTAATGACACCGATTATTTCTAATCCTAAAAAAGCTGCTGAAGCTCTTGAATGGGTTGTTCAGGAAATGGATCAGAGATATGATGATATGGCATTCTTTGGCTTCAAAAATATTGTTGATTTCAATAAGGCCGTTAGAGCTGGGAAGGTTCAAGTTCCTGTGGGAAGTGAAAGAAAATTAGCTCCTTATCCATATTTACTTGTTGTGATTGATGAGTTAGCGGATTTGATGATGGTTTCTAAAAATGAAGTTGAATCTTCAATTGTTAGAATCACTCAGTTGGCTCGTGCTGCTGGTATCCATCTTGTTGTAGCTACTCAGCGTCCATCAGTTAATGTGGTAACTGGTTTAATTAAAGCAAATATTCCTTCTAGATTAGCTTTTACAACTTCTTCTATGACTGATTCTAGAGTTGTTTTGGATCAACCGGGGGCAGAAAAGCTTTTAGGGCAAGGGGATGCTCTATTTATTCCGGTTGGAGCTAGAAATCCACTTAGAATTCAAGGATGTTGGGTAACTGAAGAAGAAATTGCTCAAGTTGTTTCTGTTGCTAAAGCTCAGATGCAGCCACAATATCGTGCGGATATTGAAGTTTCGGCAGCCAAAAAAGCTAATGCCAAGATTGAAGAAGCTAGTAAGATTGGTTCTGATATGGATGACTTCTTGGCGGCAGCAGAAATAGTTATTTCTACACAATTTGGCTCAACATCTATGCTGCAAAGAAAATTGAAAATTGGTTTTCAGAAAGCTGGACGTCTAATGGATTTGCTAGAATCTCACGGAATTGTTGGTCCATCTGTTGGTTCAAAAGCTAGGGAAGTGTTAGTTAAACCAGACGAACTAGATAGTACTTTGGAGAAGATAAGAGAAGAAGGGTAAAACAAGAAGGAGTTAAAATGAAAATTAAAGTTGAAGAATTTCCTGATGAACAAATGTTTACAGCGGTTATTGAAGAAAATCAAGATTCTCCTGAAACAGTGGGACTTCCGGTTGGGGAGATGATGTATATTCCAAGAGATGCGTATCTAGATGTTTATCACACCGGAATTAAACCAGAATTTGAAGGGTTAGGGTTAGCTTCACAATTAGCAAAAGGGGCTATGGATATAGTTCGCAAAAATGGGCGTAAAGTTTATCCTCGGTGCCCTTATTTACAGCACTGGTTAGATAAACATCCTGATTATTCAGATGTCGTTTATGAATAATTGATTTGACTTATAAAACACAATATGTAGTATTTTTGTGAAGATTGACCACAATATATTGTGTTATAATATTAAAGTCAAACGGGTTGTTTGGTGTTAATTTTGTAAGGTTTTTAGAAAGGAAAGATAATGTCAGTTACAGTTTATTCAAGAGAAAATTGTGTGCAATGTAAACAAACTTATATGTTTTTGGATAAATTTGGTATTGATTATTCTAGAATTGATATTGATCAAGACAAAAATGCCGCTGCTGTGATTGATAAATATGATTTTCAATCTGCTCCTGTTGTAATTGTTGAAAATTCTGATGGAGATAATACTGTTAGTGATGCTTGGTGTGGTTTCCGTATCGACAAAATTAAAGAATTACAAAAAGCATCTGTCAATGCTTAAGATACGCTTGGTTTAAGGGACGCTTGAGATTTAATATTTAAGCTTTTTGTAATTATGAAATCACTCAGTGAATTAAAGGTGGTTTGTCCTGTTGGTGATGTTTTGCATAATCCAACTTATGAAACAGATGAAATAAAAGAAGCGTTAGCTGATTTTGGAGAATTTAAACTTTATACTGATTTACCAAGTCAGGTTAATGATAAAAGTTTTGTTGATAGAATTTTAGGTTTTGACGCTGTCCTTTTGTCATCTCATGTTAGTGATAATGCTCTAGAAATTTTAAAGCAAAATTCAACTTCTGAAATTCCCGAAATAATGGCTTTTGGTGGAACTGGTGTAGCTAGCTATAT
>JAISHP010000007.1 GCA_031262545.1 Candidatus Ancillula hodotermitis
GTTCTAGATCCCAAGAAGAAGAGTATTTTTGCCATTTTGCACCATCAGGAAATTTGATTGTGTCCATAATCGTGTTATACTCCTCTTCAGAAGAAGCATTTTGTGCTTCAGCATAGACATCTTCTTCTTTTGTTACATCATATTCGTAATCAACGTACCAAATATTTTGAATAGAAGCATATTCACCATCTTTAACAGCTTTACCTTTACCTTCTTTCAAAATTATACCTGTGTTAGTTGTAATATCTGAAGGAATTGATGACATATCTAAATCAGGTGTTTTAATATCGCCATCACCACCTAAAGTATAAGAAATCTTTTTCAAAGCATCTACAGAACCGAAGTTTTTACCTTTATCTCCTCCGCCAATCAAAATATAACCACCGATTATAGCAGCCACAACAACCAAAGTTGCAACAACAGTTATAGCAACAACAGCTTTAGTAGAAAGTTTTTTCTTTGGTTTATTTTCAGCGACATCTAACTGAACCGCCGATTCACCGTTTTCTGAAACAACAACAGGTTCAGCTTTTTCAGATTTATCAGCACTTTTATCCTTGTTAACTTCAGTTTCTGATTTAACATCAGTTGATTCTAATTTTTCTTCTTTCAAATCAACCATAAGCGCAGCAATTTGCTCTTCTTTTTGTTTTTTCTCAGCCTGTTGCTTTTCTTCAGCCTGTTGCTTTTCTTCTAAAGCCTTTTTCTCTTCGTCGGTTTTATTATCTTCCGCCATCTTCTCTACTTTCTTATTATTTTTCTATAAACGTTTCTTAATAATATTATAGGGTGTAAAGTTAAAATAACCTTAACACCCTTATAATATCACTTTTGATTTGTATAATTATTCGGTTGCTTCACCAATCTTGTGAACAATAACTGAATTTGTTCCGCCTTTGTGGCAAATTGGCTGACCTGAAAGAATTACAATTGTATCGCCCTTCTTCAAATCAGTATTCTTTAGTAAAGTTTCTTCTGCAACATGTACAATTTCATCTGCAGAAACTAATTTACCAATTGTATAAGCTTCAACACCCCAACTCAAAGCTAAAGATGCACGAACATGTTCTTCGTGAGCTAAAGCAATAATTGGAATTTGAGGACGTAATCTTGAAGCCAATTTAGCAGATTTACCTGAAGTTGTGTATGTAACAATAGCTTTAGCTCCTAATTTTTGAGCTGTATAAACAGCACCAGCTATAATTGCTCCGCCATCTTCTCTAGACATATCCTTAATTTCTGGAATTCTGTCATAACCGTACTCAGTTTGATAAGCAGAAATCTTAGCCATTGTTTCAATTGTTAAAATTGGATATTTTCCAACTGAAGTTTCACCAGAAGTCATTGTTGCATCAGCACCATCTAAAATAGCATTTGCACAGTCAGAAGCTTCAGCACGAGTTGGTGTTGGATTATCTGTCATTGTTTCCAAAACTTGAGTTGCAACAATAACTGGTTTACCAGCGCGACGACAAAGCTCAATACACTTCTTTTGAACTAAAGGAACCTCTTCTAATGGCATCTCTACAGCTAGATCACCACGAGCAACCATAATTCCATCAAACGCATCTACAATTTCTTGCAAAGCTTCAACAGCTTGAGGTTTCTCAACTTTAGCGATAACAGGAATTACTCTGCCTTCTTCTTCCATAACCGCTAAAGCATCTTGATAATCTTTTGCTGAACGAACGAAAGAAAGCGCAATTAAATCAGCACCGATATTAACAGCCCAGCGTAAATCTTCTTTATCTTTTTCTGACAAAGCAGGCACTGCCATTGCTGCCCAAGGAAGATTAATTCCTTTATTATTTGAAATTGGTCCAGAAACAACCGATTTAGCAGTAATTGAAGTATCATCTACAGCAATAGCTTCTAGTTTTACTTTACCATCATCAATTAATAGTGGATCTCCAACCTTAACATCACCAGGCAAGCCTTTATAAGTTGTTCCAACCAAAATAGACCCATCAGGTTGCTTTGAACCTAATTCTACATTAATATCAATCTTTACAATTTGACCATCTTCTAGATAGTGCTTTTCGTCATTTTCAAATTTACTCAAACGAATTTTTGGACCTTGAAGATCAACTAAAACAGCAACATTTTTATTGTTAGCTTTTGCCGCAGCACGAACATTATTATAAACTTTAGCATGTTCTTCAGGAGTTCCATGGCTTCTATTTAAACGAGCAACATCCATACCGGCTGCCACTAATTTTGTCATATTCTCCAAGTCTTCAGTCGCAGGACCGATAGTACTTACAATTTTTGCTTTACGCATCTCAACTCCTTTTATTTTTCCATTGTGTTTACAACAATAACTAACTAGAATATTATAACACGCATTCTACCTCTAAACCAGCCTTTTTAACTGTATAATGTATAAGTAGTGAAAAAGGTTATTTTAGTGGCAACGCATAAAGATTATCGGATGCCGGATGTTAAAATATGCGGGGATATGTATCTCCCGATT
Source organism: Candidatus Ancillula hodotermitis (assembly GCA_031262545.1). GTDB lineage: Bacteria > Actinomycetota > Actinomycetes > Actinomycetales > Bifidobacteriaceae > Ancillula > Ancillula hodotermitis. Next base: position 2,474 of record JAISHP010000007.1, read on the forward strand.
AAACTTGGAGCTAATCAAGATAATTTTCAACCTGATTGGCAAGGGGATAATACTGGCGATAATATTTCCGACAAGAACCCTTACTACTGCGAATTAACAGCTCTTTATTGGGGATGGAAAAATCTTCCTTCTGACATCGGCATAGTCGGATTAGCTCACTATCGCCGACATTTTTCAGTTGAAAACCCATTTGGTTACTCCGTTGAAGATCGCTGGGAAAATATCCTAACTGAAAAACAACTTGATAGAATCCTAAATGGAACAAGTTATCAAAAATTTTATGATGATAAAACAAGTCAAGATGAAGAAATTGATCTTATTTTACCTAATCGTAGACATTACTGGATTGAAAGCAATGAAAGTCATTATCGTAATGCTCACATTACAAAACCATTAGATTTAACTCGTGAGGTTCTCTTCAAATATTTCCCTGCTTATATTCCGAGCTTTGAAAAAATCATGCGAAAACGCTCTGCCCATATGTTTAATATGTTTATAGCACGTCGTCCTATCTTTAATGAATATTGTGAATGGATGTTCTCAGTTCTGTTTAAATTAGAAGAAGCAGTCAAAAAAAGCAATATCAAAATTGATCAACTTGATAAATACGAATCAAGATTCTACGGATTTATTTCCGAACTTTTACTTGATACCTGGATTGACTATAAAGAGCAGACCTCAAAAATTAATACTAGAGAAATTTACCACATGTATGTTGAAGATCTAAATTGGTTTAAGAAGATATGGAATTTCATTAAACGCAAATTTATCAAGACTGCCAAAACAGACATTAAGACGAAAGCAAACCAAAAAAAATGATAAACCAAGAAGAAAAAAACAATAGATTACCTTTAATTAGTTTTATTGTTCCTGTTTATAATATTGAGAAATATTTATCTGAATGTTGCGATTCAATCATTGCCCAAACTTATACAAATTGGGAATGTATTCTAGTTGATGACAAAAGCTCAGATAGTAGTGGAAAAATCTGTGATAGTTATGCCAAAAAAGATACTCGCTTTAAAGTAGTCCACAAAAAAATTAACGAAGGTTTAAATTATGCCCGTAGAGATGGGTTTAAATCTTCAATTGGTGATTTTGTCACACCTATTGACTCTGATGATGCTATTAGCCCATATTTCTTGGAAGTTTTATATAAGCTTTATCTAAAAACTGGTGCTGATATTTCATCAGTTGAGTTAATTAGATGGTTAAAAGACACTGATCTTCCTAACCAAAAAATGACCGAAGAAGAAATCGATAAAGAAATAGCTACAGCCCGCTATGAAGAAGGTCGTGACCAAATTTTATACACATTTATGACACGTCGAGGCGGAAAAGATTCTTATGTAACTTGTCCGCTTAGACTTTACAAAAGGGAAACTTGGGAAAAAATTGATTGGCAAAAAGCTAATTTTTCACATGGCGAAGATCTTTTTGAAGGTCTGATGTTTAGAACTTTTGCCAACTCAACAGCTGAAATTGATACACCTTTGTATTACTATCGTGAGCGTGCTTCTTCAATTGATAAAGTAAATCTGAATGTCAAAATGAGAATTCCAAGTGGCGAATCTGTTCAAGGAATTGAAGCCTCTTACGCCAAAAAGAAAGAGATGGAAGAAATTCTTTTACCTGCCGTTAGCAAGGGGGCTGAAGGATTAGCTTTTTCACGCTCAAAAGGATATGATATTAAAAATTTCTGGCAAGAAATTATTGATGAAAGGTTTTTAAGAGATGTCTTTAGATTTGTTGCTAAAACAGTTGCCAAAAAAGCTGTTACTCCAGACTTAAAACAATGGCGGAAAAAATTCTTTGCTGAAGATATGCCTAAATTAAAAAATAATCACTTTCTCGGAATTGGATTAACTTCAGGATTAGTCGCTTTACGTTTAGGTTTTTGGGCAGTTGGAATTTGGCGTAAAGGCGGAGAAAAGCTGGGCTTAGCTATTCCTCTCGGAGGGCAAAACCCCATGGCTTTTAAGTAAACTTTTGAATAGGCTTTCGAATAGATTTGAGTAGTTCAATCTTAAAATCAAATTTACAATTCGCGTCACAAAGATTTGTGTTTGCTATTTCATCTTTTTGCGAATCATATTTAGGTATTATTGCTGGAATCGGCGGATTTATTTTCCCAAATATTAATAGTGCGATTGAAGGGTACCAATCAGGAACAGCCATCTCAAATATTCTTATTATCGTAGGTAAAATTTTATCATTTTGGAGACTAGGAGGAACAGCAATCTCACTTGTCTACATAATTATAAATTTTTATAAACTTGAATTAAAAATTTTAACAATTCCAGTCTGGCTAGGCTATTTAACCGTTGTTGCCGTGTTTTCAGAATATGCCAATTTTAGACAATCATTATTTTACTGTGTAAGCTACTCAACTATTGCCCTTTTTTGTTTTTTGATTCTCAAATCTGAATACAGAATGCGCATTATCAATATGTTCTTTTACATAATGCTGTTTTTTAACACTCTTGATGTAATAATGCTTTTAATTTGGCCGATGGGTATGGGCGATTTACTCGGCAACTCAATCTGCACAGAAGGTGGATTAGAAGGAGATAGAATATGTAATAATCTTTGGGGTGGACACTGGATGGCTATCCCAGCAAGTTTAAACTTTTTTGCTGTTTTTGTAATAAAATTTATGTTTGTCAAAAAAAATGTTCCACTATTTCTGTTTAGTTTTGCTATCTGTATGGCTCAGCTTAAACTTTGTGCCTCAGGAACTGCCCTTTTATGTATGGCTCTAATGGTTTTTGCTTCAATTATTGTCTACTTATTCCACAAACAAAAATGGCTTATGTCTATTTTTTCGCCAATCTCCTATTATATAGCAGGTTTTGCCCTAACGATAGCTATTGCCTTCTTCAAAATCCAGTATCATTTTGAGAAACAACTTGAAGATTGGTTTGATCGTGACCCTAAGCTTTCTGGAAGAGAACAACTTTTTTCAAACGCAGTCTGGCTTTTTGAACATAATTGGGTTTTTGGATCTGGAGAAAGCTTAAGCGCACCAAAAGCTGTTGCCAAACTAACCGAAAACGCAAACTTCCCTGGTGTTGGGGAATCTCAATCCGGTGCTCTTGATATTATATTTTTTGACGGTATAATTGGATTACTAATTTTTATAATCTGTATTTGGCAAGTTTCTAAATCGATGCAAATGAATCGCACTAAATTACCATATGCTCTATTAGGAGTTGTAGCTTTAGGCTATTCATTTGACTCTGTTACCGGATCTGGGCTTTGGTCATCTTCAGTCTATATCTTTTTTGCTGTCTCTTGTGCCGCACCCTTTTTTGAAAAAAGGCAAGACTATTTTCCCCAAGACTATTTCCCCAGAGTAGAAAAACCAATCAGTAAAGAATCACCGACCAGTAGTTAACGATTTGATTCTTTTACCCACTGATTTAGTTTCTCTTCAGTTTTACCGGAAATAACACTTTCTGAAGCAAGCTTATAGGCAAAGCTTAATCTTTCTACCAAATTAGCAAAAGGATCATTTTCAGATTTCAACTCAACTGGTATCAATTTACCATCAGCCACAATCCCAGCAGCGGCATTCAAAATCACCGTTTGGTAAATTGCTCTTTCCGATTGAGAATCTGATAATTTTGAACCAACTCCTCTAAACACTTCTCTCGCAACTTCTGCATTATGTTCAGGTGACCCACCTCGCAAATCGGATATAGCAATAGTTTCCAAACCTACAGTTTTTTTCATAGCTTCTGGATCAAAATCAGTCAAAGATATCTTGCCATCTCTTATCTCATACAAATCACCATGAACAGCTGCTGCTAGTTCATCAAGTTTAGTCCCATTATCATCAAAAACGTTAAAAACAAATCCTTCTTCTCCTCTACTTGCAAAAACTTCAGCTATCAAACGAGCATATTTTTCATCTGCAACTCCAATAACGACCTTTTCTGGCCGCCCGGGATTTGTTAGTGGACCCAGTAAATTAAATACAGTGTGAATTGCTAAATCTTTTCTAATTGGAGCTGAATATTTCATAGCTGGATGAAAAGTTTGGGCAAACGCAAAGCTAATTCCAGCATCATTTGCCACCCTCGCCACATCTTTTGGTGACAAATCTAAATTCAAACCTAGCTCACCAAGCACATCTGCTGAACCAGACATTGAAGATGAAGCACGATTACCATGTTTTAAAACTTTTATCCCACATGAGGCAATCACAACCGAGGCCATAGTTGAAATATTTACAGAGTTAACATGATCTCCACCAGTTCCTACTATATCTAACGTTTCCCCCCCAACACCTTCTAAAGGAACAGCGTGCTCAATCATACCTTCAGCAAAACCTTCAATCTCTGGTGTCCGTTCACCTTTTTGTGCCAGAAGAGCTAAAACTGCCCCCAATTTAGCATCTGTTGCTTGACCAGTCATAATTTCAATCATAACCCATTTTGCTTGTTCTTTAGTTAAATCATCACGATTTAGCAGTTGATGTAATATTGTTTCCCAATTATTTTTATTTTTCATAACTTATCCTTCTATTTTCCTTCTCTTTTGTGATAAATTTTTTTTCTCTAATTTTTTAAATATTTTACTTAAATTACTTAATATTATACGGGCTTACGCCCACCAAGTTAAAGCCACACAGATCCCCGCACCAACTAAAGCAAAAAAAAGCGGAAAAACGTAGGAATAAATAAAATATTTAACAGCCCTAACTAGTGGCAAATTATTAAGCTGAATTGCCCAGGCAGACATCGTTGAAAATCCTCCACAAAAACCAAAAACAAAAAATTTTTGTAGACTAGAATCTAAAGAAATCCAACAAATTCCCATTATAAAACAGGCCAAGCAATTAATCGCTAAAGTTGACTTTGCTGTAGCAACCTCAATTCGTTGATTAGGTTTTAATCTTTTTTGAAAGAAAGGAACAAAAATTTGATCACACCCAAAACGAGAGATAGCTCCAAGCCCTCCACAAAGAGAGATAACAAAAACAATAAATAAATTCATTATTCTTCTTCCTCAATTTTATCTTCAATTGAATCAATAGGTTTAATTCTATTTTTAATTCTTAAAAAAGCTAAACCAAGCAAATCTCCTAAACGGCAAGCAGCAAGCGATATAAATAATACAAAAATTAGATATGCTAAGGCTATTAGGGTTGAGTTACCAACACCAATCTTCATAACCTCTTCATTTACAGCTGAAAGAGTAGAAAAACCTCCGCAAAAACCAGTAATCAAGAATGCTTTTAAATTTTTGTTGATAAATACACATGCAACAAAACCTGCTAAACAACAACTACATATATTAACGGTTACTGTCCCGGCAGTAGAAAAAGGACCGGTTATATAATTATCCTCAATTGCCTCAACCCCATATCTAACTAGTGTTCCTAGAAAACCACCTAGAAAAACTAGCAAAACTCTTTTGGGCATTAAATCTACTCTTATAAAATTACTTTACAAAATTACCTTACAAAATTATTCAGACTTAGATAAATGAAATTTAATTCCACCGACAATTTTTGCCGCTTGATTGTATATAGCCGCAAAAATAAAAGCAAGAAGAGTCCAAATTATAACACCAATCAAAGAGAAAATTGCAACAAAGAGAAATACTTTGCCAACACTAAATGCATTTGAAAGATCAACCCCAAAACCTGACCCTATAACAGCTTGAACAACTTGAAAAATGACACCCGAAACATCTAGCATCAACCAGAATAGTGTAATTGCAATTGTGAAGATAATACCAATTGCTAGTGACAAAAAGAAAACAACTTTAGCAGTTGACTTCGGATCAATTCTGTCTATAGTCATCACATATGTATCAGGATTCAAACTTGTCTTAGCTTTTAACCTAGTCAAAGCAGCAGGCATCTTTTTGCCTGTTTTTGGCATTGCTTTAGGAAGCGATTTGCTTGAAGATTTAGACTTACTTGCAGTCTTTTCAGACTCATTTGCTCTCTTTACTAAATTTGCAACCCCCGCAGAACCCGAACCTGCTCTTTTTGAACCATCTTTGCGAATACTATTTTCAACAATAGGGAAAGCTCCCGTTGATCCTGCTGTTCTACGAGTTCCTTTACTACCTGTTTTTTTAGTTGTAGCCATATATATATTATACCTTTACGTTGAATATTTAAATCTAAATTGTTTTATATTTATTTACGAACTAAATATAGATAGATGTCAGTAATTTCATCAGCAGCTAAGTCGTAAAATTGTTTTATTTTTTCGATACTTATATTTTTATCACTCACAGCTATAACAGCTTCAGGATAGCGATAGCTTTCTTCTCCTTTTGCATTTGTTATTTTATCTCCAGAATTTTTAATAGTTTGATAATAATCAGTTGACGAAGTATCATCTATATGATCTAAAAATATAAACTCGCCCCAACTTTCTTGACTAACTTTATCCTTGCGCTCTTTCGCAAATTTTAAAGCTCTTTCTAAATTTTTATAAAACCTAATCTCCAATTTAGACATAATTATATTATCTCACGCTGAAGACACTTTTCGAGTCAGGAGGAACACTCCTCACACCTGCAGAACTATCAGTAGAGCAACAGCACCTACAGCGAGACTCACTAAAACTTAAGCGAGAGCAGCAGGATTGGAAACGCAGGAACAACGCGACCAAAGTTGTTAACGGCAGGCGAACGTCAGCAGACAAAGGAAAATAGGCTAAAGCCCAAGCTATTTAAGCAGAAGATTAAAGGAACGCGCAACGCGCCTTATATTGCGGGAGGAAAAATGAATCGGCACAATAATTTTGTGCCGATACCTTATTTTAAAACAATTTTCGGGAGAGGGCGCGGGAGAAGGAGAAAATTGTTTTGATTAGGTGGCAAATCGAAGATTTGACCAATTCTCAACATTTAATATAACTTTATTAAATAAATTATGGTTATATGTTTGCATATTTGAGAACTTCACCAACAGATTCACAAGTTTCATCAAAACCAATGTCTCTAGTATACGAATATTTCTCGGCATATCTTGTCCACAAATTATGCATATGCCCATCCGAGACAATTGTTGATATGCGATTCTGCCAGTCAGAATATACATCTATATTACCTCTTGCTTTGGCAGTGTTATTCATTGCATCAAATAGGATAACTTTATTTAAATCTATTCTTTTTAGTTTCCAGATAATGTAAATATCGTAATAATCGCGCATTCTAGTATTACTTAAATACCTGTCAAGCGTGGTGTTAAGTTTTTCTGCTAAAACAGTTTCAAGGTTATAACTCCGCAATCGAATAACTGAATCTTCCAGAAGAAGTTTATAATTTTGTTCAATCGCTCCAGGTGTAATCACATCGCCAGTTGAAATATCAAGTTTTATCGGAATAGACATATTGCCATAGTTTACATTTAGCGTAATCCTATATCCACTATAATCATCTTCTTCACGAATAGCACCGATCTTCTTAAATTCAAAAGCTACGCCATCACCTGCGTCTATAGAACAAATTTCAGTAACCGCTCTCATTAGTTCCTTCTCAGTAAACTCAAATCCAGAAATAACAGCATCAATATCGCGGGTATAACGATTATCAATCCCAATAATAGAGGCAAGTAACAATCCGCCTTTCAAAATAAACTGCTCTCGATAATCAGATTGTGATAAACGAACTAAAAAACGCTCAAGCATGTAATTTTGCATAACCAATTGCCCGTCAAGTCCACGAGATTGTGAAACATTCTTAATCCGAGCACGCAAACTTTTTGTCTCATCTTTTAACGTCATAGCAAAACCTCCATATAACTATTAATTTTATCTTGGACTTTGAGTAGCTTAGCAAAATCACCAAGATCTTTCAGATTTTTGTTAGGCATTTGAGCATACACTTTAAAGGCTTGAGAAACAATCTGGCTATCAACTCTATTAACTGGTCGGACAATATCACATAGGGTTCTCTCAATGCTATAACAAGTAACTTTATGACCAGCAGGAGTTTCAACAGCAACTTTACCTACCCCATAGAATTTTTGACTCTCAGTTTTAGCGCTTATTTTTAATTCTACATTTTTCGGTCTCGTTGAACCAGTTGGAAATGCCATATCGTATTCTTCAGGGGTTCGGTCACTCATATTATGCAAGTAAAGAGCGGTGTTTAGATTAAAAATGCCTTTGGTGTAACGATTTTGGAGATTAAAGAAAAAGTCATCCAGATAGTCTGGGAGAATATACACGCCTCTGGCAGATTCCTCAAGGCGCCCATCCTTTTTTAAGCGAGTTAATTCAGATCGCGAAAGTCCAAGCTTATCAACTTGCTTAGTTGTAATGAGTCCGTTATTTTGTTTAGCTAAATTAAGAATTTTATTACTCACTTCAACTTACTCCTCAAAAGATTATCAAACTCAACCAATAACGACCAGCCGCGGACTTCAATCCAAGAATGATAGGTTTTGTCATCATCTCTTTGCCACTTCTGACCAAATGTTTCAGGTTTCCAAGTCACATCTTTACTTGCTGTGTTCCAGTTCTTAAAGTGTTTCTTTCTACGCATGCCGTTAACACCAAGGAATTGCTTAACATGAGCACAATCTGAACGTTTGTATATAGCTAGTTTATCGGACACCCCCAAAGACCCACACTCTTCGTTTAGACTCTGTTCAATCATCATTATATTACCGATCTTCAATTCTTCCGCGTTTTCATCAGTAGCTAAAGTCTTAGGAATAATATGTTCAACATTCCAATCAGGGTTATCTAGAGTTCGTTTTGGATCTTGTAAATCGTTTGCTAAAGTATTTAGTAAATACTGACAGAGCATTTTTTCATCATATTTTGTCTTGAAGTCTATTCCAGCGCAATCTACAGCATATCTCAAATTAACAAACTTTTCCCAATATCTAACTGGTTCAGGTATCGCCTTATTTAGGCTCTTCTTCAAACTACAGAGATCAAATATATTTTCAGTTTTCCGCCATTCAATGCCATAACATTCCATGAAAGCATCGACAACAAAATTCCTTAAAGCAACTTCGAAGATATTCAATATTTCAAATACTTTAAAAGACAGCTTAACATCGGAAAAATAAAGTTGCTGAACGGAATTGCTTTCAGTTGCTATTTTATTAAACTTTTCTACTCTTTCTCGAGAAAATAATTTACTAAGTTCAGTAATCGACAAATTAATTTGGCTATCGGGCAATTCTGTGGTATAATAAAAGTAGTTGTCCCCCTGCACCAGATGTGCAGGGATTTTTTTATCTCTGGTATCATAGATATGATTGTCCCCCGTACTTGATGTCCGGGGGTTTTGCTTTTTCTCACTAGCCATTGTTTATCACCTCATTATAGGTTGCAAGGCGCTGATCGAGTTCAAGTTTGAGGTTCTTGACAACTTTCTTTTCAATAACTTTGATATAGCGGGACATTAGAAAGAAATTAGGGGTTAGCCTATCTTCCTGAACTTGAACCTGATCATTCGTTATTGGTAAATTTATAGTTATTTCAGGTGCATCCGAAGCATAGAAGTTACGAGAATAACTAAATTGCCCCTTGATTGCATTTTCGATATTCGGTTGAATAAACTGCAAAACTTGCTGACTGTAATTTACGTTATCGTCATGCAGAACTGCCACATGGTCATCTGCTCCAAAATTATAGCCTCGGTAAAAAACCGTCCCGAACATATCAATTGTTAGACTATTCTTTGGAAATACTTCAGCTTCTATATTTCCAATGTTAGCGGAAAATCCCATATTACCAACACCTGCAGTTATAAATGGCAAGTCGCCTGATACTCTATCAGCCGACTTAATTCGTTTTCCTCGCTTGATAAATTCAAACAACTCCCCAACGGTAAACTCCCCGAACTCCGCAGTTTTCATTTCTTGAAGAGTTGCCAAATCGTCATCTGTGAGTTCAACATCTTCAATTGAAGAATAACCAAGAGAGGTTAGATGAGCCTCCACGAGGTGAACATAGTGAGCCTCCACGAGGCGCACATAGTTCTCCATGAATTCCCAGTCAGGTTCAGGGTGTTCGGGAGTGCTGGTTGAGGTGCGCGGGAGGATTAGAATATGTTCAGCAGCATTTTTACGCGTAAATTTTGAACCGTAATTATATAGCCCTTCTGTGGATTTCCGAAATGCGGAAACAATATAGAGGTAAGTCGTTTCATTCAATTTATCATCATGTTTTTTGGGATATAGACCTTGCATATGAGAATAACCAACGAATGAATTTGGTTGGTAAAAAATACCATCACTTGTAGTTGTATCACTAAATACAATCATGTTTCCTGATTCTGTAGGTTCCAAATCTACATATCCAGCAATTGCATTATCAACACTTTTATTACCGATAACAGGAACTTCACCAGAAATTGAAAAAAGTTCTGAGTTTGTCAATCCATAATTTCTCGTTGGTCTAATTTCAAACAAATCACCAACTCTAAACTCGCCCCAGAATTCCGGTTCTGGCAAACTGGGGCTTAAGCTTTTGGGTCTGCCCGTCCGTCGGCTGCGGAATCCCTGCCTTTTAACAACTCCGAAACTTCCCAGCTCAAATAATCACCCACAGTTTTCATAAAGTCTTCTTCAGTCGGTTTAGTGTTAATCTTCTTATGTTGTTCGAAGTTCCAATCTTTGCCTGAATTAGTAATCTGATCTTCAACGTAAATCTCGTCCAAATCCCAAAGTTCATTGTGGAAATCTGTCAAGTTCACCGCCGTTTTTCCACTTTGATAAATCTTCACAATGTCTTGATAGCGTTCAACCGGCGAATCAACCTCATTCAACCCACGCCCTGTGCGCTTGTAACCGTCATTCTGAAAGTTAATGAACTTCACTGGCACATTAAAGTTATGCTTCTCACCGACTTTGAAAACATAAATACTTGTTTGTACTCCAGCCATCGGCTGAAACAAATCCACGGGCATCTTAATGCTCGCGACTAATGTATTATATTTTAGCATCTCCTGATTAGTTCCGACCGCCTTACCTGAGCCTGCGCTATCCTGAATAATAATTGCCGCATAACCTGACTTCATGTGTGCCATTCCATGCTTAATAAACGGCATGCCATTCTCTTCATGGCTAAACGGTGGGTTCAAAAGCAACCTATCAGCGTTGAAAGTATTATATTGTTCTCCCGAGATACCAAAACTATCACCTTTTATGATATTTGAACTACCATCTCCTCGTAGAATCATATTGGTAGCCGCCAGAGTAAACATTTCAGCATTCTTCTCAACACCCATCAGTTGATTATGCTTTATATGATAAATTTTTTCATTAGCAGCTGTTGTATTCTTACCATATTTCTTCTCTGCATCTTGAACCATCATCTGCATTGATGAGATCAAGAACCCCGCCGAACCAGTTGCTAAGTCAATTACACGTGAATCTTGATCTATATCCAAAATCTGCGCCATCATGCGTGTTACATAAGGCGGTGTCAGAACAATCCCCAATTCCTTACCATCTCCCAGCGCATACTTTAAGAACTCCGAATACATCTCACCCATAATGTCGAGGTGTCCCGCCGTTCCGTCAATCGCTAGAAAAACATTCTCATAGATATAAGTAAAGATCTGCTTATTCACGCTAGCGTAGAGCCCATCAATCAGCTTAGAAACTGACTTCGCAATTGTAATCGGCTTGTCGCGGTCGGGATCCTTTTGAATCTCATAAAAACTCGACATCATCAGTTTAGTCTTCTCTTCTGGGATCTTCGGTGTCTTGCTGTTTAGATAGTAATGAATATGTTCAGCGATAATCTCACCATCGCGTTTACCTTGCAAATCAGTAATTCCTGTGAGACTACTTGGCGTCAAGCCTTCCCCGCCCTTAACAATCTCTCCACGGTCATTCTTGATATCCTGCATCGAGAGCAACATCCCCGAAACATAAAGTACCCGCTGCGGAGCTGTCACATCGTGATTGTGCATCAGCTTATTCAACTCATTAGCATGTTTATGCAACTTCTCCCGAGTGTCGATAAAGATCCGATGTTCTTCCTCAGGAGTAATTTTCGCATCCTGCAAAAACGCCTCAAACGACTGCGTATTCTCCAAAAAGTTCAGTGTTGAATACTTACCAACTTCATCGTTCAGATCAGTCATCTTCTTGAAAGAGGTATCCCCAAATCCGTAGACATAATAAGCCTCAAGCTTGATATTCTCTTTATTATCACCTGCAATACCGATCGCTATTACATCCTTATATTGTCCACTGGCAATCATATTCTGAGCGTAATAGAGCGCGCCATTGACCGCATAGCCTCGCACCGCCTGCTCATCAAACTTAACGCTATCTTTACTCTTGGAAATCAGCTTATTAGCACCGAACTTGTCCTCAATAACAACGGGGATATCAATCTGCTCATCCGAACCCTGTGCATATTTCTCAACACTAAAATCAGGCTTACCGAAATTGGTCTTATTCTGTGTCTTCGCTGAACCTGCCAGTGCCTGTTTCATCCTGTCAGAAAAAGCCGACTGCGCAGTAAACCCTTGCAAACTTCCGCGTTCTAAATTTAATACTTCTAATTTCTTACTAACAAAATTGTCAACATCATCCTCTAGTTTCCAGTTAGTCATTGATGACCCCCATCTCCTTTAATTGTTCATAAGCTTGCTTTAATTCAGGTGTTAACCTAGATTCAGTATCAGCGCAAATATTTTCGCCAAATAACCCCCAGTTTCTGAAAGTTTCAATTATTTCATCAGAAACACTTTGAGTTCTCAGCACTATATCGTCTGGTGTCCAATCGTCAGATTCTTTTTTTCCGAGTTCTTTAACGACTGCAATCTCAGATTTTTCATATTCAGATTTTTTCTTACCAAAATATCCGTTATTCGCTTGAATATTAAGGCGTTTTTCAAAAGCGATTTTATTTCCGAGCATCTCAATATAAGGGTCCACCTCATTCTTCGTTTTATCAAATAGACTAGTGGCACTCCATTTTCTGGGCAAAATATGCTCAATTTCCCATTTCTCAGGTAAAAGAGTTTTTTGTTCAACAGAATTATAAGCCAAAATCTGGAGTAACATACGAACTGATCGATAATGAGGATTTTTTAGTAGCTCAATCAGTTGGTTTGTGATTTCTTCTGCATTGCCGGTATTCGGAAATATAGGGTTATTCGATTCTAAAATTGCTATGTTAAGATCAAGAACATTTTGTTTAACCGCACTAATTGTAGGTTTAAGAATAAATTTTGCGCAAATAAATGCAAGAAAATGTTTACAAAATACCTTAAATGTTTCGCAAAAATCGGATTCTACATGATATTTTAAATAAAAGACACTAACAGGATACTTCCAGAATTCATTTGGATAATTCTTAAGACAATCTAATAATTTCTTAACTTCAAAGTTACTTGACCATGATTCTGTTTCAAGTTCCTCTCTATTGTAAATTACGACCCACAAATTCGCTAAATTCTCTAAGTCATCCATTACCCCTGGATTATAAAGCGCCGCAAAACTATCTCTTGCAAAATACTTCCTTAAACCAGGAGTTGTTGTGCTACGATCGCCTTTTATTGCGCGCACATAAAACATGTAATAATAAAATAAATCCTGAATCGAGATTCCTGAGCTTTTGGTCAGATCATCTAAATCTTTCCACCGTTCAATAAATTTTGATTTTTCACTAGCATCAAGATTATTGTAAATTTTAGCCTTGAAGATATCCGCATCAGATAAAGGTAAACCGCGATCATTTAATGTTGAAAAAATTGTTAGAGCAGTGTCCTGAGTATCGCATTCAATCGGAAGCATTATGCAGTCGTCTAATATGCACTTGAAAAACTTAAAGCATTCAAAAGGTTCATCTTTAGCAAACTCATCTAGTAAATTTTGAAATAGAATATAATTTACAGAATAATTATCTTTAGCATTTTTAACGGCGTCCCCCGTTTTTAAAATATCTACAAAAACATCATTCGCTTCATCTGTTATCACTTGCGAGGAAATATGAACCTTATCAAAATTATCAACCTCACCTGTATAATCATTAGTATCCCAAATACAAGGCTCAATTTTTGATTTAAAATTATTTACTTCTTTACCTTCTGGCATAGTAGCGAGTTTTGTGTAAATCGCTCTCAATAACAAAAATAATGTTGTTATTCTCTGCTGTCCATCGATCACTTCTTGCTGATTACTATCGTTTATATATGTAACAACAGTTCCAAGAAAATAAGTACTCTCATTACCGTTTTGAACAAATGTAAGAATGTCGTCCCAAAGTGTCCTGCATTGATCTTCACCCCAAGCATAAGGACGCTGATACTCGGGAATAACGAATTGGTTATCTTTTCCGCTTATTAACAGCGACGAAACGGATTCTTTGTTTACTTCAATACTTGTGGACATAATTATTTCCTCTCATTGCTATTAGATAATATCTTTGTTTTTAATGTTTTTTGTAAGAATGGCTTAATTTCACTGATAATAATAGCATTAATCTTTCGTTTTTGTTTTTCTGTGGGTTCATTTCTCTTATTGAACATATTGAGCATAAATCTATAATCACTTTCTGAATCAAACCCGTTATATTGACTCCCCTTAAAGGCATTATTTTCAAACAAATAGAACAGCAATCTCCTCGAAAAAAGACTACTATTAAATCTTATGAATTTTTTACTCTCTACGGCATGTAATAACTTGAATAGTTGCTCATGAACTGAGACTTCATCATTCAAATCACCACGATCAAATTTCTTAATACATTCACTACCAATTGGAAATAAAATATTACCATTAAGTTTATTTTTTATTGTGAAAAGATACCTTAAGTTTTCCTGACCGCATATACATGAAATTTCGTGATTCTCATCTTCTTGACAATCAAAGATATACCACTCAGTAACGACACTACTCCAAATCGAAGATTCAGAATCGTAAATAACACGTTGTATTAAGTTAGTCATGTAAGTGCTATTCACATAACCATTATATCACAAATATGTCGGATTTACAAACATATAACCATAATTTATTAGATAATAATAGGCTAAAAGTTGAAATAGGTCAAATCTTCGATTTGCCACCTAATCAAAACAATTTTCTCCTTCTCCCGCGCCCTCTCCCGAAAATTGTTTTAAAATAAGGTATCGGCATAAAATTATTGTGCCGATTCAAATTCCCTCCCGCAATAAAATTTGTGAAACGCTTAGTGGTCTGCTGGTGCTCGCCTGCCGTTAACAACCTTGGTCGCGTTGTTCCTGCGCTTCCAGTCTCGTTGCTCTCGTTTGCGTTTAAGTGAGTCTCGTCGTAGGTGTTCTTGCTCTACCATTAGTTCTTCTGGTGTAATGAGTCGTCCTCCGCTTTCGAAAAATGTCCGAGCCACGTTAACTAGAGTCATACCGAGGACACAACGCGCTATTCTGCGCCAGTTTTCAAAATATATTATGAGATAATATTATTAGTGACATCACAATATTTTGATAGTAATATAAATGAGGAATTAGAAACTTTTCCAATTAAGGTCAATATCTTAAATGATGAAATTGAAGTTCAATCTAGTAAAAAAGTTTTCTCATCTGAAAAGCTTGATAAAGGAACTTCTGTTCTTTTAGATTTTTTAA
>JAISHP010000012.1 GCA_031262545.1 Candidatus Ancillula hodotermitis
ATCCAGAAGCAAAAGTAATAAAATCTTCTAATAGTTCTAAAACAGGTCCCAAAAGAGCAATTTCCGGAACTGGAACAAAAAATGATCCAGTTATTGTTACTTCCGAAGCTCAACTTGAAAAAATTGCTGATCTTGTAAATTTAGGGAGTAATAAATTAGCTCAGTGGGTAAAGAGCGACAAATCAACAAAAATTACAGATGATTCTCTTTATTTTAAACTTGGTTCAAATATTACACTATCAGGAAATTGGATAGCTATCGGAACTTCATCAAATCCATTTATGTCAAATTTTGATGGCGCTGGATATATTATTTCTGGGTTGAAAATAAATACTACAAATGATTATCAAGGTTTATTTGGATCATTAGCGACTGGTTCTACTGTCCAGAATGTAGTTATTATTAATTCAGAGATTTCTGGAGGTGAATTTGTAGGTGGTATTGCTGGAGAAAACTCAGGAACAATTCAAAATTCAGTTGTTCTAGCAGAGGAAATCGCTGGAACTGATACATCTAAACTCGGGAGAATTACAGGCAAAAACTCAGGAACACTAAAAAATAATTATGGCTTATCAACAACATCAAATAAAGATCAGTTGTGCGGAAAATATTCACCTAGTTCTTGGAGTAATAATACACTAACAAGTTTGGATGGAAAAGATATTGATTACACAAATTTATCAACTATTTTTGGTAATCTAGGGTTCAAAGTTCCAACTAATTTGCCTGAATATATAACTAATTTAAACTATAGTGATTTCTTTAGAGGAACTGGAACTGTAGAAGATCCATATTTAATAGATTCTGCTTACCAGCTTGTTCAATTATCCTGTATTGTCGATAATGGATATATCGGATCTCAACCAAATGACCCTGGATTGACTATAGATCTTCAAGATAAATATAATATTGCAGGCTTGAATTATAAATTAAATTCAGATTTAAATCTTGCAGGATATGGTCCAAATGGAAAAAATTGGAATGAAGAAGGAGATGCACAAGATTCTTGGTTCGCTAATGGTCCTCTTTGGTATAGCGAAACAACTAAGCCATCGGTTTCTGGCTGGGCCCCGATTGGTACTTGGTTGATTACAGGACATTCATCACAATCAAGTTGTTTTATGGCAAATTTTGATGGAAATGGTAAAATTATTTCTAATTTGTCAATTGATCGTGAAGATTCAACAGATTCAAACTTGACAGAAAGTCAAGCTCTTTTTGGAAATACATATGGCGCAATTACAAATATTGCTTTAGAAAATGTTAATATTGTAGGAAATTCTTCTAACATTGCAGGAATTGTAGCTGTTTTGAATCATGGTTCTGTAACTAATTCGTATGTTACCGGACAGCTGATTGGTAAAACTTCTAATGCTGAAGGTGTTGCCGGAATTGTATCTAGAAATCTGTCTGCTAGTAATACCATCTCTAATAATTCATCATTATTAACCAATTTATATTCGGAGGGTTCATATTATGCTAGAGTTTATGGAGAAGGTCCTCTTGATGGTGTTTCAAATAACTATGGATATACATACATGACAAATATATCATCTACATTGTCAAGCACATGTGGTGTACAAACTCCAAATTGGGATTATATTGGCACATCTAATGCTGACGGAATTGACATTGATTCTTCAAATTGGCAAAATTTAGTAGGCGGTTCTTCGTTTGGGCATCCAACTAATATGCCTGCTTTTATGTCTAATCGCAGCACAAGTGTTTTTTCTGGTGGTGATGGAGTGACTCCAGAAACCGCCTATTTAATTTCTTCTGCATATGATTTAGCACAACTTGCTTGTTTGGTTAATAATAATATAAATGGATACAATTCACAAAATATATATTATAAGTTATCTAACAATATTGACCTTTCAAGTTATAGTGGGACTTGGATAAGTCCTGATAATGCTCAAAAATCGGGCGGATGGGAACCAATCGGGACTGGAAGTTATCCTTTTACATCTAATTTTGACGGTGATGGCCACTCAATTTCTAATTTAACTTCTATTAAAACCTCACCTCAAGATGTTGGTCTTTTTGGCGTTATCACTAACGGGAATATTTCTAATTTATCACTTGTTAATGTTAATATAAGTGGAGGAGTCAGGGCTGGAGCTCTAGCTGGTAGTTTTAATCCTAATTCTTCTAAATCAACAATAAAATCAATTTCAGTATCTGGATCTGTTGCGGCTAGTAACTCTAATTCTATTGGTGGTATTATTGGTTATATGAGCACAGAAGGCAGCACTCAAGGGACATTAAATTCTCTAGTTTCTAAGGTTAATGTTTCAGGGGTTGGATATATTGGAGGAATAGTTGGTGAAGCGGTTGCTCAAGCTGATCAAGGTTCAATCTTGGTGATTAGTGATACTATTTCTTTAGGTAATATCAATGCTTTAGGCGAAACAACTTATTCTGGAGGTATTGCAGGTCTTTTAGATGCTGTTGCTGGACAAAACTCAGGAAATGCTTCTTTATTCAATTCTGCTGCATTAAATGAATCTATTAATGCTGGTAAAAGTTATTCTGGTAGAATTTTAGGAGCAAATTCCCAAGGATCACTTTCAAATAATTATGGATTTACATATATGAAATCCGGTGTAAATATTTGCGGTGCACAATCTGCAAATTGGCAAAATAATACTATTGATGGGACTGATGGTTTAAATGTTGATATTGCATCACCTTCAGGACATTCTTTAAGTTCTGATTTCTTCTCAGCAAGTGTAGCTAATGCTGGGCTGGATTTAGCAAATAGTAATTGGAATTTTGAAACTGGGGAGTTACCTACTCTTGCAGTTTTAACAAGTTCAGCTGAAACACTGCCTGATTACCTACTAAAAACATCAGTAGATTCTCTTTTTGTCGGTTTAGGAACAACAGGTGATCCTTATCAAATATCAACTGAAAATCAACTTGCTGATCTTGCTTGTATTGTAAATCATGCTGCAGATATATCTTCTAGTTTACAATCGGAATATAATGCAAATAGTGTAAATTATAAATTAACAACTAATCTTGATTTATCTAGCTATGTACCAGGTAAATCTTGGCAAGATCCAAATGGAGATATTCAAACTATCGGTTGGATTCCGATTGGAACAAGAACTTCTCAAACAAGTGATATTCAAGACTTTAAAGCAAATTTTGATGGAGCAGGACATGTTATTTCTAATCTGCAAGAAAATACTCCAAATAATAATAATCCTTTAACTGGTATCTTTGGATCAACAAAAGGTAACACAATTCAAAATTTAGGTGTTGAAAATGTTAATATTATTGGTTATTCAACAACTGCTGGCTTGATAAGCAATGCTTCTGAAACAAAATTAGAACAAGTTTATACTACAGGCTCAATAAGTTCAAATGTTACCGGGGTTGTCGCTGGCGGTTTAGTTGCTAATTTTGGTGACCAAACAGCAGATGATGTTGATTCCAATTCTAAAATTACAAATTCTTATTCAACGGTAAATCTTCAAGGAATTGGCGGTTGTATTTTAGGTGGGCTTGTTGGAAAAAATATAGGAGTTATTTCTAATTCTTATGCATCAGGAAACGTTTTAGGTCAAACTGACCAAGGTGTTAACAACAGAGAAGGTGGGCTTGTTGGTCAGAATTTAGGCATAATATTAAATTCAGTTGCAATTAATCAAAAAATTGCAGGCT
>JAISHP010000163.1 GCA_031262545.1 Candidatus Ancillula hodotermitis
CACCAAAATCTTTATCTGTTTCTAGAACAACTCTTGAATACCCTTGGACGATCAAGCTGGAAACAACTGAAAAAATTAAAGCTATAATTGAACTAAAAAAAATTAGAAAAAGCGAAGCAGTTGTGATAAAGCCAGGAAGACCTAAACGTTTATTGATTATTTTGAAAACAGAAGTCATAAATCCTCCTTCCTGCTTCAATCCCCTTTTTCTCAAAATTAGTCAACATTCTACCATCAAATCTTTCAGTTGGTGCGACATCTAAAACCTCTTCCATCTGTCTAGCGTAATCTTCCCAGTCAGTTGCCAATCTCCAAACCCCCGTATCTGTCAAAATTTTTTTAACTAAGAGCTTCAAATCTGGATTGACTAAACGCCGTTTATGATGTTTTTTCTTGGGCCAAGGATCAGGAAAAAAAGTCCAAATCTCATCAACAAAACCAACCAAACCTGCCTTCTCAAGTTCTAAGAAAAGTTGTTTAGCGTCAATTTCCGCTAATCTAATCGGTAAACTCTTGATATCATTATCCTTACAAAAATTGCGAATCAAAAGTAAAGTATGAGCAAGTCCAGAGTGAAAAACTTCTAAACCAAGAAAACAGGTATTTTTTTTGCATTCACTAGCTGCATGAACAATTTGATTTCCTTGCCCGGACCCAATTTCAATTATCAATTTCAAATTTGAATTACTCTTCTTTGCTTCAAAAATTTGCTTAAGGTAATGAACAACCGATTCAACATCATCTGTGCTCGAACTTTTCAAAACATATTGATTAGCAATCTCATCCCAAACTTTTTGAATTCTTGACGGTATCTTATTTTCTCTTTTCACAAAAGAGCGAATCTCACGACGAGCGACAGTTTTTTCATTAGTCAAAATATTCTCTTCCATTAACTCAATACTCATAAATTATAATTTATTACTCAGATATAAATTTCTGAATCCTTGAGACACCTTCAACAATTTCGTCATCAGCCAAAGCATAAGAGAATCTAAGATAGCCCGGTGTCTCAAAAGCCTCCATGGGAACACAAGCTACCAAAACCTTTTCTAAAATCAATTTAGCTAACTGAGAAGCAGAAGCAACAATGTCTCCATCTTTTCCTAAAGGAATTCCATACAGAGACTCAACATTTACATAAGCATAAAAAGCTCCATTTGGAATAGAGAGAGTAAATCTACCTTTTCCGTCTTTAGTCTGAACTTTAGATAACTCTCTACAAATCAGATCTCTTCTGCGAAGGAATGCTAATCTCATTTCTTCAATTGAGTCCTTACTCTTTTGGTAATTCTCATCAGTATCTCCTAGAGCTGCTAAAGTTGCTCTCTGGGCAATATTATTAACATTTGATGTCAAATGACTTTGCAAAGAAATAACTGCACTAGCAATACTTTCTGGTGCCACAATCCAGCCAACTCTCCAGCCAGTCATGGCATAACTCTTTGCAACTCCATTAATAATAATTGTTTGATCTTGAATTTCAGGTGAAACATTTAACAAAGTTGGAGCAATCGGTCTACTATCTTGTTCATCTGATAATTGTGAATTTGCTGGATATGAATTTTCAGGATAATACAAATTCATATAAATTTCATCTGTAATGACAAAAATGCCTGTTTTCTTAATAAAAGAAGCAATTTCTTTTAGCTCTGCTTCTGTCAAAACCTGGCCAGAAGGATTATTAGGACTATTTAAAAGTAAAAATTTTGTTTTATCGCTAACTACCGCTTTCAAACTCTCTAGTGATAAATCATCAACTAACTTTAATTTCCCCCCAAAAAATTTAATTACCTCAGGGTACGTTAACCATAATGGCTTTGGAGCAATTACCTCATCTCCTTCATCCAATAAAGCTGCAAAAGTTTCAAAAACTGCTTGCTTACCGCCGTTTGTAACAACTACATTTTTGGAGTTAAATTCAATTTGATTCTTCACCTGTTCTGTTGTTCTAGAAGCAATCAATTTTCTTAGTTCTGGCAGCCCACCTGTTGGTGAATACTTAAAATTTGCGGGATTCAATAAAGCTTCTCTTGCAGAATCAACAATAAAGTCAGGTGTCTTAAAGTCAGGTTCACCAGCTACAAAAGCAATTACAGGTTCACCTTCAGATTTTAATTTTTTAGCCAATGAGTCAATTTCAAGTGTTGCTGAAGGAGCAATATTTTGAATTTTATCTGACAGTTTCATTTATTCCCTCACTTATTCTGTTTCTTTGTCTTCAACCTGACTATCAACCGTGTTTCCACCTGTACATTCAGGATTATCTACATTATTTAAAACATATTGCATCTCATACGCGTCCGTGTCTTTCCCATCTTCATCATGAGCGATCACAATGTAGTCGGGATGATTTCCCATTGATTTAGAACGATTTATCCATTCTTTCTTTAATTCATCACTAGAAATCTCCCAAGTTCCTAATCCTAAAGGGTCATTTGTTAATGTATTATCTGCTAACATTTGATAAGAGCTCCATTCTGCTGCCCCATTATATGGTGCATAATAAACATGAAAATTCGGTGACTCATAAGCTGCTAATTTCAAAAACTGAGAATTCCCTTCTACTAAGACATATTTAACAGAATCATCCTGACACGAACGTCCTTTTTCATATTTTATCTGCTTCATCAAATCAGTAGCATTCAAATATTCGTTAGTTGATGCTGGATCATTATTTGTTTTAAACATATTTCCTAATCCTATTGAAAATTGTACAACAAATACTGCACCAATCAAAACACAAGATATAATCGTCAAAATATTACTTCTATTTACATGTCCAACTTTATCAACATTACTCGCTGAATTCTTAACTGGTTTGTAATAAACCAACAGTATTATCATGGCAATCGCTGAAAATATACAATAACGACTAACAAAAGTTCTTGCTAAGCACAAAATAACTGGTGGAAGTATAGCTAATAGTAAAAATAAAACCAGATAGCGTTTTGATAATTTAAAAAACGCTAAAATCAAGATTGCTAAACTAAAACCAACTCCAATTACAACCCAAATCGGCGCTGGATAAGTTGTTGTATTATGAACATAATCAACAGAGAAATATGTCCATATTTCAGTCCAAAAAGAAGGAATATCCCAAGCCATAATAGTCTTGATCCAACTTGTTCCTCTAAGGCTTTCTGAAAATGTCTTCCAGAAATATTTATACCAAGGAATATACATCAAAGCCCCTGCTACAAATGCTAATAAAGGTTTAATTGTTAAACCTGATTTCTTTTTACAAACAAAATACCAAATAATATGGCACAAAATAACTAAAGCAAAATAATATTGAGTATAAACCCCAGCTGCAGCAAGTAATGTATAAATAATCCAATTCACTGGGCCGTCTTTGTCAATTATTTTAATAATATAAAATGTCGATAATAGCGCTAGTAAAACAAACAGAGCATACATTCGAGCTTCTAAACAGTAGTGAAAGAAGAAAGGATTACTCGCCAGCAAAACACATCCGATAAGAGGCATCCAATAAGATATCTTTTCCGAACCACTTTTTTTACTTAAGACTTTTACTCCAATTGCTTTTCCTCCCATTATTTTTCTTAGTAAAATATAAAAAATAATAATGGAAACTGCCCCAATTGTGACTGACATATATCTTTCGGCAATCAAACTATAACCAAATATATTAGCCCAGATCTTAAGAAGAATATAATAAAAAGGAGGATGAACATCTATCCCACTATAATAAATCACTTCGCTAAATTTATGCCTAATCAAAAATGCTGTAAATCCCTCATCAAACCAAATATTAAAAGATAAAATATATTGAGCAACTAAAATAAAATACAAAGCAATTACAGCTAGCAAAAGACCAGCTTGGAGCTTATTATTCAGTAACCAATTAAAAAAATTTACTTCTCTAAGTCTATTCTTAAAAATAGATATCTTAGAAACCGGTATATTTTTTTTCTTACTCACAATTTTATTTGTTATTATTTACAGTAATGAGTTTGCTCAATATAATAGAGTGGGCGCCTCTTTGACTCAACAAATATTCTACCAATATATTCACCTAAAATACCAATAGTTAAAAGTTGAATTCCACCAATTACAGTAATAGCAACAAAAGTTGAAGTCCAACCAGCAACTGGGTTTCCATAGATCAATGTTCTAACCGCAAAAATAATAGCAAATACAAATGCAAAGAATGAGAGAATTGCCCCAAACCATGTAGCAAATCTTAATGGTGCAGTGGTAAAAGAAGTGATACCATCCAAAGCCAATCCAACCAATTTAGAATATTTCCATTTTGTTGAACCCGCTGCTCGAGCATCTCTTTCATATTCAATTTCTTTTTTCTTGAAACCTATCCAACTAAAAAGTGCTTTCATATTTCTATTTTGTTCACGTAATTGTTGAAGAGCTTCAATACATTTTTTATCCAAAAGTCTAAAATCACCAGTATCTTTTTGAATAGGCACATTAGTTGACTTTTGCAAAACTTGATAATACTTTTTACTAGTCCATTTCTTCAACCAAGTTTCGCCTTTTCTAGAAACACGCCTTGCATAGACATCATCATATCCTTCTTCCCAAAGTTTAATCATTTGTGGTATCAACTCAGGAGGGTCTTGTAGATCAGCATCAATAATAACCATAGCATCAGCTTTAACATTATCAATTCCAGCCATCATAGCTATCTCTTTACCGTAATTTCTAGCTAAGTCAATATACGAAACGCGTGAATTCTTTTCAGCTTCTTCTTGCATCAATGTTAAAGTCTTATCTCTTGAACCATCATTAATCAGCAAAAATTCCATCTTATAATTTTTCATTTCATCAGATTCGGCTAACTTATTCAGTCTATCAATCATAATACCGAAAACATCCTGCTCATTGTAGCAAGGAACAAGAATTGAAATTTTCTTTTTTTGTGTGACCATACTTTTATATTATACTATCTACTCTGGTTACTGCTTACACCCCCTTCATCCTAAATTACTTAACCACCCCGCCCCGAACAAGTTCGGTGCACCCCTCCACAGGAGGGGAACTCTATAACTTTCCCCTCCTTGGAGGGGTGCCCGAAACTTTACCCAGTTCCCCTCCTTGGAGGGGTGCCCGAAACTTTACCCAGTTCCCCTCCTTGGAGGGGTGCCCGAAACTTTACCCAGTTCCCCTCCT
>JAISHP010000074.1 GCA_031262545.1 Candidatus Ancillula hodotermitis
TTTACCTGGTTTAGTTGATATGCATGTGCATTTTCGTGAGCCAGGATTTGAAAATTCTGAAACAATTGAAACCGGATCTATGGCAGCTGCGGCAGGTGGATTTACTTGTGTTTTTCCTATGGCAAATACTGACCCTGTAACTGACACTGCTTCAAGTGTTGAGCAAACACTCAGAAGAGGAAACGAAGTTGGGCTTGTTCAAGTACAACCAATTGGAGCGGTAACTCATTGTTTAAAAGGCGAAAAAATGGCCGATTTAGGTGCTATGGCAAGATCAAAAGCAAAAGTTAGAGTTTTTTCTGATGATGGAAAATGCGTTTTTGATCCATTGATTATGCGCAGATCGCTTGAATATATTAAAGCGTTTGATGGAGTAATTGCCGAGCACGCCCAAGAGCCAAGGTTGACAGAAGGTTCACAAATGAATGAAGGAAAATGGTCTGCGAAATTAGGATTGAATGGTTGGCCGGCTGTTGCCGAAGAAAGTATAATTGCCAGAGATATCCTTTTGGCTGATTTTACTAAATCTAGGGTCCATATTTGTCATTTATCAACAAAAAAATCCGTAGATATTGTTCGCTTTGCTAAGTCTAAAGGTTTAAAAGTTACTGCCGAGGCAACTCCTCACCATTTAAACTTGACTGAAGAGGAATTATCTGAGTATAACCCTCGCTATAAAGTTAATCCACCACTTAGAACTAGAGAAGATGTCGAAGCTGTTCGACAAGGTGTGGCTGACGGAACTATTGATATTATTGCGACTGATCATGCTCCACATGCTTTAGAATTGAAATACGCAGAATTCCAAGATGCCGCTTTTGGGATGACAGGTTTGGAAACTTCACTTTCTGCCTCTCAGTTAGCTTTGATTGATACAGGTCTGATGAATTGGCGTCAATTAATGGATAAGATGTCTGTTAATCCAGCAAAAATAGGTGGAGTTGATGATAGGCAAGGACGAGATATTAAGGTTGGAGAAATTGCGAATCTATGTGTTTATGATCCAACTGTTAAACAAGAAATTATTCCTGAAAGTCAATTTACTCGTTCAACTAATTCACCATTCAAGCATAAAATTTTACCCGGAAAAGTATTGAAAACTGTTTGGGCAGGAAAGACTACATTTGAAAACGGGGAGATTGTTCGTTAGTGAGAATCTTGGGAATTGATCCTGGATTAACTCGTTGCGGGGTTTCAATTTTAGAAGTTGAAGTCGGAACAACTCGAAAAAAGAATGTTTTGTTTTGCAAGGCATTGACAACTGATAAAAGGTTACCACAACCAGCTAGATTGACTTATCTATTTGATAAAATTTCAGGAATTATAGATGAGTTTCAGCCAGGAATCGTAGCGATTGAGAGACCTTTTTTGACTACTCATAATCCCGATACTGGTATGGGGACTGCCCAAGTCGTTGGGTTAGTTATGGTTTTGGCACAAAAATCTAAGATGAAAATTGCTCTTTACACTCCAGCTGAAGTTAAATTAGCTGTTACCGGAAATGGGGCAGCTGATAAATTGCAAATTCAAAAGGCTATGCAGCGATTATTGAAATTACCGGATTTGCCAAAACCTGCTGATGCTGCAGATTCTTTAGCAATAGCTTTAACATCTGTTTTGAAACCTAATCTTGATATACGTTTAAAAACATTTCAAGGAGGAAAACAGGGAGGTAAAGGGGGGATGACTCCAGCGCAAGCGTTGTGGGCAAAAACTTTAGCTTCTAAAAATAAAAATGGGCGCCCAATGTAAAATGAGCGCCTAATATGGGTGATATAATGTAGTCATGGTTGATTCTAAAAATTTTCTTGCAACATTAAAGGTCGTTGGAGTTGGAGGGGCTGGTTCTAACGCAGTCAATCAGATGGTTGATGATGGATTAAGAGGGGTTGAATCAGTAGCTATGAATACTGATGAACATCATTTGTTATCAATCCAATCAGATGTAAAAGTTGCATTGTTAAGCGAGGACTCAAAAGGTCTTGGAGCTGGTGGTAGACCTGAATCTGGAAAGGCTGCTGCTGAGGAATCTGCTGCTATGATTGAAGAAGCACTAAAAGGTGCTGATATGATTTTCTTAACCGCTGGAGAAGGTGGAGGAACGGGGACAGGCGCTGCTCCTGTTGTAGCGAGAATAGCAAGAGATTTGGGAATTTTAACTGGGGCTATTGTTACCACACCTTTCCATTATGAAGGTAAAAGAAAAATGAAAATTGCTCGTCAAGGGATTGCGGAACTTCAAAAAGAAGTTGATGCTTTAATTGAAGTTCCTAACCAAAAACTTCTTTCAATTGGCGATAAATCTGTTTCTTTTGCAGATGCTTTGGCAATTTCAGATACAGTTTTGAGTCAAAGTGTTCGTGCTATTTCTGATATTGTTATTAAAGAAGGAAAGATTGACGTTGATTTTAGAGATGTTTGTAACACTTTGCAAGATAAAGGGACAATGCTTATCGGAATTGGAGAGGCTTCTGGTCCAGATCGTGCAATTAACGCTGTTAAAAGTGCAATTACTTCGCCTTTGTTAGAAAGTTCAATTGATGGAGCATCGGATGTGATTATTTGTGCTTTTGGAGCTGAAGAAAATATTTCTTTAAATGAATTTGCTCAAGCTGCTGATTATATCGAGGAAATGGTTGATGAGGATGCACTTATTAAGCAAGGTCTGTATTACGATGATCAGTATGAAGATACTGTTCGTTTTGTAATTGTGGCTTCTGGGTTTGGAGACGATAGAACCCCTGTTCAAGGAACTCCAATTCAAAATCAACAAACTTATCATCCTGATAATTCTCAATCTTATGGGTATCAAACTAATTTTCCAGCTAATTCAGCAGCTAATTCCTCGGTGAATTCTCCAGCTTCTGTTGGTCAATATTCAAATAGTCAGATTTCCACAAGTCAGTTGAATCCAAATAATGGGGGGCAACCCGTAGATATTGCTAATAGTATTTCGAGTAATAGTAATGAGACTCAAAACGAGTATCAAAATCAGAGTAACATCGCTGAGCAAGCTTCTTCAAATCTAGCTAATTTAGAACATAACGCAATTGATAAAATGGCGGCTAGAGTTCAAGAAAGCGTTGATAATGGAACACTTCCAAGCGAACCTCAAAATATAACAGGACCTACTCAGGTTGTTCCAACTGTTACTAATCCTAGTTTACAAGAAGGTTTGCAAGAAGGTGCTCCCGTTCAGAAAAAATCAAAGATAAACATTTTTTCAACTTCAGATAAAAATCAAGTTATAGGCTCAAACAGTAAAGTTTCACCTATTTCATCAGGTCAATTTGCGATTCCTGCAAACTTGAATCCTATTTCAACAAGCCTTCCTAAAACATCTGAACCAAAAGAAAAAAAGAGTGGGATTTCAATTCCTGACTTTTTAAAATAGTCTATTACAAAAAAATCACATTTTATTCGGCGACGAATTTAAAGTTTGCAAAATTGAAATGATATAATATTTTTTGTAAATTGGCGAAAGGATTTATTAAAATGTCATTTGGAGAGAAGTTAAAAAAAGCCAAAAATTTGGTTTGGTATGGTGCTGATCAACCTTATATGAGTGGTGATGAAACTGAATACTATGATGATCAAGAATATGTGAATAATACCGTTGACTTTGGTGAAACCCGTTCAACTCAATCTGTAAGTCCAGTTCGTGAAGGTCAAACCTATGATTTTGAAGTTATTCATGTCACTTCTCTTAGTGAAAATCTTGGTGATATGATTATAACTTTTAAGAAAAATACGCCAATTATTTTAAACTTTGATGAAATATCTTCTAAAGATGAAGCTCAAAGAATGATTGATATTGCTTATGGTCTCGCAAAAGGTTTAGATGGTCATTTAGAAGAAATTTCAGAAAATAATTATATTTTATCACCAGTTGGGTTCAATGTTAATTCAAATATTAAGAGTCGTAATGATTCTGGTATTATTCAGTTTGATAAATAATAAAGATAAATTATAAGAAAGTTTAATTAAAAAGTTTAGTTAGTTAGAGAGGTAGGAAATTAAATGGCATTACTAACAGCTGATGATATTCGATTTAGAAAATTTACACCTGTACGTTTTCGTGAGGGGTATGATCCGGATGAGGTTGATGATTTTCTTGAGGAAGTTATTTCAACAATCGAAGAATTGACTAAAATTGCGCGTCAAAATTCAACGAATACTGGCACATTCCAACAAGTTAGGACTTCTGGACCATCTATTACTGATATTGAAAATTCACCTATTGTTAAAGGTCTTAGATCAGAAAATAACACGCTAAAGGCAAAAGTTTCACAATTAGAGGCTCAACCTAAGCCACAAGTTAATATATCGGCTCCAAACCCAACAGGAATAGACCCTCAACAGTTATTTAGTGATAATCAAGAAATGGCAAAGAGAATTCAATCTTCTGAGCAAGAAATTTCTAGCTTGAAACAACAATTGCAAACAGCTCAAAATATCGCACAAGCTTCTGCAAATAATGGTGAGTCAGTTGCTCAATTAGAGTCGGCTAATGCCAAAATCAATTCTTTGAATGCGGAATTGGATTCAATGCGTAGTAAATATAGTGCTGCAAATAATCAAGTTCAACAACTTCAATCAAAACTTCAAGCTGCTGCTGTTCCTGCTGATGCTACAGGTTCTTTATTAGCTATATCAGGAGCTGCTTCTCAGGCAACAAACACTGGAACTTCTCAAGCTTCAGCTATGCTTGAAATGGCTCAAAAACTTCATGATGAATATGTAAATAAAGGACGTCAAGAAGCCGCTAGCATGGTTGATAATGCAAAATCTGAAAGTGAAAAGATTACAAGCGAAGCTAAGATAAAGAGTGATCTTTTAGTATCTGAGGCTGAAAGTAAAGCTCGTGAGGCTAAAGAAAAAGCTGATCAAACTTTCAGAGTTCTGAATGATGAAAAGCACGCTATTGAAGGAAAAATTAAAGAATTAGTTGATTATGAGAAACAATTGAGAGTTCGAATTTCAGATTTCTTAGAATCAATGTTGCGTGATGTTAAATCAAGAACAGAATAAATTTAATTTATTTTCAAAACATTTTAAGCTTAAACTATCCATTATTTGGGTAGTTTTTGTTTTAATTGATATCTTATCAAAAATATATGCTCAGTTTTATAGTAATATAAAGATTGTTTATAATTCTGGTGTAGCCTTATCGTTATTTTCAAAAATAAATGTTGATTTTATTCTTTTATTAATTCAATTTGGATTTGGTCTTGTTGTTTTTGGCTTTTTATTTATATCCAAAATACAAAGAGGATTAATATTTAATTTTTCTTTAATTTTGATTTCTTCAGGAGCCGCAGGGAACGGAATTAACAGAATTATTAATAATTTTGCAAATAAAGGTTTTGTTGTAACTGATTTTATTTATTACCCAAATTTATTTACAGGTAATATTGCCGATATTTTTGTTGTTGCTGGAGTAATTTTGTTTGCCTGTTTTGCCATAAAAGATACTTTTCGGGTATAATATTTTTAGAGGCATTTCACAGCCTCTGTCCCTCGGTGGCGAAATGGTAGACGCAGTGGACTTAAAATCCACCGCCCTAAAAAGCGTGCCGGTTCGAGTCCGGCCCGAGGGACTTTCTTTTTTTAGTATTATTTTAAATTGATTTTTAGCGTGTATAATATTTACATGGCACATATATGGCAAGGAATTATCAAAGAATATGCGGACTTTATGCCTGAGCATGTTAAGAAAAATATAGTAACTTTAGGCGAAGGGGGATATCCTCTAATAAGAGCTGAAAAAGTTGAAGAACGTTTACAAAGTTATGGAATTTTAGATACTGAAGTTTATATTAAATTTGAAGGAAGGAATCCTACTGGTTCTTTTAAGGATAGAGGTATGACAACTGCGATGTCAGCTGAAAAAGCAAAAGGGACTAAAGCTGTTGTTTGTGCTTCAACAGGAAATACTTCCGCTTCAGCTGCGGCTTATGCTACTAAAGCTGGAATTAAGTCTGTTGTTTTGGTCCCTGACGGGAAAATTGCTATGGGTAAATTGGCACAAGCTATAGCCCATGGTGCAATGCTTTTACAAGTTGATGGTAATTTTGATGATTGCCTAGAGCTAGCGCGTTCTTTGTCTGAGCAGTATCCAGTTGGTTTAGTCAATTCGGTCAATCCAGATCGTTTGGTTGGTCAAAAAACTGCCGCTTTTGAAATTATTGACGAATTAGGCGATGCTCCAACTATCCATGCTTTGCCAGTTGGTAACGCTGGGAATATTACTGCTTACTGGATGGGGTATAAAGAATATGTAAAGGCTGGGAAAACCGATATTCGTCCACAAATGTGGGGCTTTCAGGCAGCTGGTTCAGCACCAATTGTAGAAGGTCACCCAATTGAAAATCCAGAAACTATTGCTACTGCTATTAGAATCGGTAAGCCTGCTAGTTGGGAAAAAGCAGAATTGGCTAGAGATGAATCTCAAGGTTTAATTGAAGCAGTAACAGATCAGGAAATTCTTGCTGCTCACAGAATTCTCTCTGCTGAAGTTGGTGTTTTTGTTGAACCCGCCTCTGCTGCTGGTTTGGCAGGTATTTTGAAAAAAGCTCGTCAAGCTCACGAGGGTCTTGACAATGATTTGACTGAGGCGATTGCTGAAGCAAACGCGCAAGGTAAACAAGCAAGAATCGTTATTACATCAACTGGACATGGGTTGAAAGATCCTTCTTGGGCGATGAATGAATTAGATAATAACAATAATGTTGTTGATCGAGACTTGAACGAAGGTAAATCAATTCATCCGATTAAAGTTGATAATGATTTAACTGCTGTCGCTAAAGCTATATTCGATTATGACGGTGAAGAAATATAAGGTAAAATATAACTGAATGGAAAATAATCAAGTAGTTACTTCAGTCGATAATAACGACCAACAAGCGAACACTAAAAAGAATAAGCTTTCCAGAAAAACGTCAAGAAAATCACCAAAAAAGTTAGGAGTTTTCGGGCGATCGATGGCTATTTTTAGTGATTTGCTTTTAACTGCTGCAGTAATTATTGGTTTATATTTAATATATTTAGTTTGGTGGACTGGAGTAGTCGCTAATTTTGCTCAACAAGATTTAGCTAAGCAATTTACCTGGGATATGCCAGTGGATATTACAAAAGTAGCCACTCCCCATTATGACAATATTCCTTGCACTGTTGAACCTACAGAGGTAGCAAGTATGATTGGAAGAATATATATCCCGCATTTTGGCGCTGATTATGTTCGTAATTTGGTTGAAGGGACTGATAAAACAAAAGTTCTAGATTTGCAGGGATTCGGCCATTATTCTAAAACTGCCATGCCAGGGTGTGTGGGCAATTTTGCTTCTGCAGGACATAGAGGCGGTTTTGGCAATTCATTACTTAAGATAGATGAACTTAAATCTGGCGATACATTTGCCGTTCGGACTCAACATTTCTGGTTTGTGTATGAATTATATAAACATGAAGTTGTTGATGCAGATCATGGCGAAGTTCTTGATCCGATTCCTAGCAATACTAGCTCGTATGTTTCTAAAGATGCTGAGCAATATTCTGGTGGCAAGATGAGCTTTACTCCTCGTGAACAAAATGAGGCTCACGAAAGATTGGCAACTTTTACGACTTGTAATCCAAGATGGCAAACAATTAATCGCTATATTGCACATTTCAAGTTAAAATATTGGGCTAATATTGCTGGTGATGATGGAGGGGTTCCTAAAGAACTTCTAGATGTTGGAGTAAAAATTGTTTCTTAAAGAGACAGTAAAATTGAGAAGAAGTGAGAATAAATCAAGTGAGAATAAATTATGTATAGTTGGATTTGGCAAAAATTACCCCTTCCTGGTTGGTTAAAGTTTATAATATTCCTCTTAATATTTTTAGGTATTGTAGCATTTTTATTTTTATATGGCTTTCCTTATATTGCCAATTTTCTTCCTTTTCCGTATGGAAATGCCGGTTCTGGCAGTATGTAATCCATTTTTGAAAGAGTATAATATTTAAGATGATTAGGTTACTGAAGAAATATTTAAAACCATATTTAATTAATGTTTTGTTCGTTGTTGTTTTTCAAGCACTTCAAACAGTTTGTACTTTATATTTACCAAATTTAAATGCTAATATTATTGATAATGGTGTTGTGACGGGGGATATTAATTACATTTGGCACGAAGGCGCGATTATGATTTCTTTGGCGATTCTGCAATTTGTTTTATCAATTTCAGCAACCTATTTTGGTGCCAAAACAGCTTTTAGTTTAGGTAGAGACCTCAGAAGAGATTTGTTTAGTCGAGTTCAAGATTTTTCTGTTCGGGAATTTAGTCAATTTGGGGCTCCAACTTTGATTACCAGAACAACTAATGATGTTTTACAGGTTCAAAATGTTACAATGTTCTTACTGACATTAATTATTACTGCCCCTATTATGTTTATAGGTGGAATTATTTTGTCACTGGAGCAAGATGTGGCTTTATCTGGCGTTATTGCTTGTACATTCCCAATTGTGGTAATAGTTGCTCTGATTTTTGTTTCTAAATTAACTCCTATATTTAGAAAATTTCAGAAACGTATAGATAGATTAAATGAGGTTTTGCGTGAGCAAATCACTGGAGTTAGGGTTGTTAAAGCTTTTACAAGAGAAAATTCAGAAAGAGAACGTTTTCACAAAGCAAATAACAATCTTTTTAAGTTGGATTTAAGAACTGGGCGTTATATGACAACTCTTTTTCCGATTTTTATGTTTATTATAAATCTTTCACTA
>JAISHP010000052.1 GCA_031262545.1 Candidatus Ancillula hodotermitis
GCGGAATTCGCTATCGCTCATACATCTTTATGCGGGAGAAAGAGGAGCGCACAGCGCGCCAATTATTGCGGGAGGAAAAAGGTGAAACGCTTGGCGTTTCACAAATTGAAATGCGGGAGAAAAGTTGAATCGGCTCAATAATTTTTGTGCCGATGCCTTATTTCAAAACAATTTTCGGGAGAGGGGTGCGGGAGAAGGAGAAAATTGTTTTAATTAACTGCCAAATCGAAGATTTGACTTATTACTCTTGCGTATTAATCTTATTGAGGGAATAATATCTTGCAGAAAAATTTAGCAAAAGTGAAAGATAATTAACTATTTTGCAGTTTTTGTGCTATAATATAGTTATGACAAATAAGCGGATGATATCTAACTTTACTGAGAAAGTAGATGTTAAAGAGAATCGCTTGCTCAAATTTGACCCTGAGTTACTGGACTTGTTATTAATTGATCGAACTCGCACAACTGACAAGAAAACACATTACATTCTTTGGGCAACTGATGGTTATCAAGATTTGGGCGCAAAATATAAACCAAATAAAGAAATTACTGCTGATTTAATAACTGGAGAGCATGGTGAAGTTATTAAACCCCGAACTGCTAAAACAAAAGAGGAGCAAAAGGCTCGCACTAAAGGTAAGGCTGAGGTTTTTACACCTAGCCATATTGTGAATGATATGAATAAGTTAGTGGAAGACAACTGGAAAAAGTCACACAAAATCACAACTGAATGGCAGGACTTTGTCAAGCTTACCGAATTGGAAATTACCTGCGGTGAAGCGCCGTTTATTTGTTCACGATATGATGCGACTACCAGCAAACCCATTGCATTAACCCGCCGAGTAGGATTTTTGGACCGTAAAATGCAACAGGTGAATAAACATTGCGAAACTAAAAACGAATGGCTAAAATGGGCAAAAATTGCTTATCAGAACAGTTATGGCTATGAGTGGCAAGGCGATAATATACTATTAGCTCGTGAGAATTTGTTATACACATTTATCGACTATTACAAAGCTGCTGAATGGAACAAGAACAAGTCGAATCCAGACGTCAAACTACAGAAGGAAATAGCTGAAATCATCAGTTGGAATATCTGGCAAATGGACGGACTCAAATATACTATTCCGGAAACTGAGACCTATGCCAAGATTTATGATTGGGAAGAAAATAAGCCTGTTGAGTATAAGCAGATTGTTGATGAGGCGAATAATAGAAGAATGAATGAAGAAATCCTGTTGAACTTTGGAGCACCTTTAACCCCAGTTCCAGACAAAAACAAAAAGAGGAGAAAGAAATGACTAAATTAACTAAAAATACTGACGGCTATTTTAATATAAAGTCAACAAGACAAGTCGTTTCGAAGATTTATGGCTATATTCACCCTGATTATCCTGCACATAACGGTTGGATTAAGGTTGGTATGACAATCCGCACAGCTGAAGAGAGAATTCATGAGCAGAACAGCCAATCTAATGTTCGCCAAGAGTTGGTTTTTGAAACTGATGCGCTATTAAATGATGGTACAGTTGTGAGTGACCATGATTTACATAATTACTTAACTCAGCTGGGGTATGAGCGGGAGAAGCTGCATGAGAGCGACAAGTTTTCTGAGTGGTTCAAGATTTCTCTCGAGGAGTTGGAGCATGCAGTGGCTGATTTCAAGGCTAATGTTTTACCAGCAGGGACAAAAGATCGTGAGCGAATTCTTTATCAACTCAGAACTGAGCAACAAGATGCCGTTGATAAAACTACTGAATATTGGAGCGGCTGCCAGCAAGATAGTAACCTAAAGAACGAGTTTCTCTGGAACGCTAAACCGCGCTTTGGCAAGACTTTGACGAGCTATGACTTTATGAAACGCATTCAAGCGAAAAAAGTTCTGATTCTAACAAATCGCCCTGCAATTTCCGATTCTTGGTTCACTGATTATTGTAAGTTTATTAAGCCGAATACTGACTATCTGTTTGTAGCTGATCAAGCGAACGGTAAGCCTATCGAAATCCAGCTAAACGGTAAGAAATATCAGACGATTAACCGCGAACAGCAGACTCACCTGAAAGATGAAAATGGCGAGGATTATATCAACAAGCCTTACATCTTCTTTAAGTCACTGCAAGATATCAAAGGCAAGGATAACGATGTTACTAAAGCTGATGAGTTTAAACAAAAGAATAAATGGCTATTTGATAGCAACTTGTCAGCCTGGGATTTACTAATTATTGACGAGAGCCATGAAGGTGCGAAGACTGCAAAAGCAACAGCAGTTTTGCGTGATTTGGACTATAAGTTTAAGCTAAACCTTTCAGGAACACCTTTTAAGGCAATTGCCAATCATGAGTTTTCTAATCGACAGATTTTCAACTGGACATATGCTGATGAGCAAGCCGCCAAAGAAAACTGGAATGATGGGGATGGTGAGAACCCTTACGCTAAACTGCCGAGGATGAACTTCTTTACCTTCAAACTCTCTGAAGCACTGCAGATTAAGGCGCAGGATGCTAAAGACGAATCTAAAGAGTATGCTTTTGACCTGAATGAATTCTTCAAGACTAAAGGAACTGGTAAAAACGCTAAATTTGTTTACGAATCAGAGGTTAAGAAATGGCTTGATAATATCAGTGGATTGAATCCCGAGTTTCAGAATGTAAAAAAGCCCTATCCGTTTGCAACGCAGGAATACCGTAATCAGTTCAAGCATACTTTTTGGTTGTTGCCACCTAGAGTTGCTTGTGTTGATGCGCTAGTTCCGTTATTGAGGGAACACCCGGTTTTTAGTAACTATAAATATAAAGTGATTCATGCAGCTGGAAAAGGTGATGATGAACTAACTGAGAAGAGTCCGCTAGAACAAGTTAAGAAGGATATTGAAGATGTTAATTCCGGCAACAGCGAATACCAAGGGACGATTACTCTTAGCTGTGGGCAGTTGACAACAGGGATTACAGTTCCTGAGTGGACTGCGGTTTTGATGCTGAATAATTCTGAACAGCCAACACAGTATCTGCAGGCAGCTTTTAGAGCACAAAACCCTTGGGTGTGGACTGATCCAACGACTCATGAAACGCACATGAAGACTGACTGTTATGTGTTTGATTTTGCACCTGACCGAGTTTTGACAATCTTGGCTGATTATGCTGATTCACTAGGTGGTGGGAACAGCGGCGAAGAAGGTGGCAGTGGTCGCGAGCCTAAGGTTAAAGAGCTGTTGAACTTCTTAAATGTTTTGGCGGAGGACGATGAAGGCGAGATGAAGGAACTGGATGCCCGCGAAGTTCTGGAAATGCCGTTGAAGATGGTTACGGCAGAAGTTGTGGCGCGTGGGTTTATGAGCAATCATCTATTCGACAATATTTCGCGGATTTTCGGTTTGCCAACGAGTGTAACTGATATTCTAGATAAGTTACCTGACGACAACACTCGTCATGCGCCTGGGAAAGTTTCTAAGAAGGTTGACGGCGACGCATTAAAACAAGATCCTGTGACTAAAAAGGCTGAGCTAACGGCTGATGAGGTCAACGATAGGTTATATAAAGTTATTAATACGACCAACGGCTTATTAGGTGAGAAGAAATATGCAGTTGAAGGTTCTGACGCTGCAGAAGGAAAAGGCGCAGGCGAGCAGACTGCTGACGGATGCGTTGTTATTTCAGTAGATGATGCGAAAGAGCAAATTAAGATTGAACTTCAAAAGCAAAAAGAAGAAAAACGGAAAAATGAAGAGGAAATTGTGCGTGACAAGTTGCGCGGGTTTGCGAGGACAATTCCGACATTTTTGATGGCCTACGGAGCAACAAGTGATATTACTAACTTGAGTTTGAAGAACTTTGACACCGATATTCCAGAAGATGAGTTTGAAGAGATTACTTCGATTACCAAAGAAGATTTTCATAAGCTCAGAGATGGGTTTGATTATACAGAAGGCGGCGAACAGCGCAGATTTGACGGTTTGTTTAACGAAGAAGTGTTTAATGCTTCAATCCGTGAGTTTATGGAGACTAAACAGCGCTTGGCTAACTATTACCGCGATGATTCCAGCGAGGATATTTTTGATTATATTCCACCGCAGAAGACTAATCAGATTTTTACGCCTAAGCGAGTTGTGAAAATGATGGTTGATACTTTGCAGGAAGAACATCCCGAGTTATTTACTTCAAAAGACACAACATTTATAGATCTTTATATGAAGTCAGGGTTGTTTATTGCGGAAGTGGCTCGGAGGTTATTTATAGGGCTGGCAGAGCAGATTCCTGATGAAAATCAGCGCATTAAGCATATTCTAGAAGAGCAAGTTTATGGCATTGCACCAACACCAATTTTAGATGCGATATGCCGAGAGTTGATTTTCGGATTCACTAAGGTTGATTCAGGAGAAGATGCTTGGACTGGCGGAGCTATCAGTCAAGATAATTTTAGAGAAGTTGATTTAACAGAAGCTGCTAAGCAGGGCAGAGTAAGGGATGTTTTATATGAAAAATTTGGACCTGTGGGAAGTGAGATGGACGACACCCTTTGTCATCCTGAACTTGTTTCAGGACCTAACGAAAGGAATGAGCAAATGATTAAGTTTGATGTAGTTATTG
Organism: Candidatus Ancillula hodotermitis; assembly: GCA_031262545.1. Taxonomy (GTDB): domain Bacteria; phylum Actinomycetota; class Actinomycetes; order Actinomycetales; family Bifidobacteriaceae; genus Ancillula; species Ancillula hodotermitis. The sequence goes on from JAISHP010000052.1 coordinate 4,584, forward strand.
GTAATCCACCATATCAGGAGGATGCTGTGGGAAATAAAATGTCACGTAGTGTTTATCAAGAGTTCGCAAAAGAAGGTATTAATCTCAGTGGTCATTTTACTCAGTTGGTTATGCCTGCTCGTTGGCTGGGCGGAGAAACTGGACCGTATAACGAGCTTAAAGGATTTCCACAATACATGAAATCAGGTAATCACATTGAAGTATTTCATGATTTCCCAAACTCTTCCGATGTCTTTGACAACGTGGATATCAAAGGTGGTGTTTGTTATTTTATATACGATAAACAACATGATGGTAAAACGAAATATACCCTCCACGAATTTGGTCAACAAACTACTGTAACACGTTCGTTTGACAATGTAGTAACTGATGAAATGATTATACGCTTTCCACAGTTAGATTCGGTCGTACGCAAGATAAATTTCAAGGAACCCGTCTGTTCCATGAGGACACTAGTGTCCTCATGGAACCCGTTTGGCTTTATCTCAGACCTGTTTACTAAGAATAACGAAGGTGTAAGACTATCAGAACAACCGCAAAATGATGATGATTACTTAATATATGGGTTGTATAAATCAAAGCGCACAGTGCGTTATATTGCAAATGAAGCACTTAAGAAAAATGTCGAAGGTGCCCAGAAATATAAAGTTTTCTTACCGCGAGCAAATGGCTCAGGTGCTTTTGGTGAAGTTTTCAGCTCGCCGATGCTCGGCTCGCCGATGCAAATATGTACTGATACCTTTTTACAAGTAGGAGAATTTGATACTATTGAACCTGCTGAAGCTTTGCTAAAATACATTAAGACTAAATTTTTCCGTGCTATGGTTGGCGTTAAGAAAATTGCAGTATTTAATTATAAAGATGCTTTTATGTTTGTCCCCCTCCAGGACTTCACCACCGCTTCCGACATTGACTGGAACTGGACTGGAGAAAATGCTAAAACATATCCTTTAAGTCCCGAACAATTGCAAATTGTGAGGGACGACACCCAGGGGGGCTCAGCCAACATCCGCTTCATCGACCAACAACTTTACAACAAATACGGCTTATCCCAAGAAGAAATCAACTTCATCGAAACCCGAGTAAAACCCATGGGAGATGGTAAATAGTGGGCAAAATGCAATGTAAAAAAATACCCCCACGTAACAACGTGGGGGACTTCTACTCATATTATAGCACAGAAGTTCAAAAATTGCAAATTAATGATTGTGATTTTTTTGAGCTTTTTTCTGAAGAACGACTAAACAAGTTCAAGTCAGCAGGGGGTTGTCAAAATTTGTATTTCTTTAATGCTGAGTTATCCGCTCGCATTTTTGAAACATTAGGATATTTCGAAGTCGCTTTTCGAAATTTTATTGATAATTGTTTTGTTTCTTCTTTTGGGATGGGGTGGAATAATCGCATTGAATTATTTGATAAATATGATCAAGAAAAACTAAAACAATCAAGAAAACTTTCTGATTTGAATTTCGGCTTTTGGGTGAATGTCTTTTCAATCGGAACTAATGGAAAATATGATAAACAATTTTGGAAAACGTCACTCTATCCAAATATGGCAAATGTTAATTTGAGCGACCGTAAATTTATAAGGCTTTGTCTAATTAGAATTCGCCAGCTTCGTAACAGGATCGCTCATCATGAGCCAATAATTTTTGGTATCCGTTTTCCTAAAGAAGAAATAATATTATCATATCAGCAGATAATTAAAGACCTGCTCTATGTGTCTTCAAAATTCAATCAGAATTTAGTAAAAATCATCGGTGACAGGTTAGTTAATATCGACCAGCAACTCTATAACAAATACAGCTTATCCCCAGAAGAAATCGCCTTCATCGAAACCCGGGTCGAACCTATGAGTGAGAAGATTCATAAGAAAAGTGAGGTAAATCATGCAACTTAATAACAAATATCTACTAGAATTATTATCGAATAACGATGTGACATTCTTTATTCCGCCATATCAGAGGAATTATGAGTGGACAAAAGAACAAACCGAAGTATTATGGAAAGATATCATAAATCTAGTATCCCAAAATATTCGTGGTGAAAGAAGTGAGCATTTTTTTGGTACAATTGTCTATGTCCAACAAAAAACGGCTTTTGGCGAACCCAATAAATTGATTTTAACGGACGGGCAGCAGCGTATTACAACTACGATGTTATTCTTAATTGCTTTGAGGGATTTGTTGAACAATCAAACTCAGAAGGGTTTTATTGAGAATCGTTATTTAATAAATCCTAATGTAACTGGAGATGGGGAGCTAAAGATTAAACTGAAACAAGTTGAGTCGGATTGGAGTGCCTATAAGAAAATTATTACAGGCGAAGAGTTAGCAGCTGAAGATAGAAATTCAGCGGTATATAGGAATTATAAGTATTTTCGGGATCAGATTTCAAAATATTTTGTTCAAAATGATAAAGTTTTAGATAACCTAATTGACCGAGGTTTGTCAAAATTTAGAGTTGTGACGATTGAACTTGAACCAGACAACAACCCCTGGGAGAATCCTCAAGAAATTTTTGAGTCGATGAACTCACTAGGAAAACCGTTATCCTTCGCTGATTTGGTGCGAAATTATCTATTGCTCGGTTTAACCTCTGAAGAACAAGAGAAAAATTATCATGATTATTGGCTACCTATGGAAGAAGTCATTCCTGGTCGAATTTCTGATTTTATCCGCGATTACATGCAAATGTACAAGCATCAACCTTTTAAAAAAGCAACTGAATCAAATTATAAAGAATTATATGGCAATTTTAAAGATATTTTTTCAGTAGCTAACTATCATGAGCTATTTGAATCCCTAAAGAAATATAGTAAGTATTACGCAGAAGTTCTTAACTTGAGATCAACTGAAGATGCTAAAGTGGACAGGAGAATCAAGGATTTAAATGACTTGAAATCAACAGGAGATTATTCATTTTTACTAGAATTATTTGGCTACTGGCATAAAAGTAAAATTCAGACCTATGAACTTGTTGGAATTTTAGATATATTAGTGAACTTTATTTTACGTCGAAGAATCCTTGGTCTAACTCAAGGCGAAAATAAAGAATTTCCCCAAATGTCAATCGATTTAGAACCATTAATCCATAGCGGTAACCTCATAGATGAATTTTACAAATTGCTGGCTAGTCAAGCGAACTATATGCGATTTCCAAATGATATTGAATTGGGCAATGTATTAAAGGAAATGGATTTTTATCACAATAGTTCATCTAGATATATTTTGTCTACCATTGAAGAGAAACTTACTAAACTCCATTATGACATTAAAGATACCAAATTGCAAATTGAACATATAATGCCACAAACACTAAATTATGAATGGCGTAATATACTGGGCGAAAATGCTGAATCAGTACATCAAGAATTGGTAAATAATATTGGTAATTTAACTCTAATTACCCATAATCAAGAATTAGGGAATAAATCTTTTGCAGAGAAAAAAGCCGTTTATAATTCAAATGAAGGCTTACAAATTGCAAAAACCATGATAGTCAATAGAGAAGTTTGGAATAAACAGGCGATTGATGACCGTAGAGACTGGCTAGTTAATTTTATCTTAAATGAACTTATCCCACTGCCTGAAAAATATAAAAACCGCAGTAATTGGGTTGATAAGAAGAAAGGATCGAAAGGGTTATCACTTGAAAAATTAGGACTGATTGGTAAGCAAGTTGAATTCATCGAAAATTCAAGTATTACAGCTACAGTGATTTCAAACAAGAAAATTCGATTTGAAGATAAGGAATGGAATCTATCGCCGTTAACCCGAGAACTTAAAAACCGTGCTGGAACTGGTAATTTATCCGGCTCTTATCAAGGTTCTCAATACTGGACATATCAGGGTGAAAAATTACAAGATTTGATGGACAAACTGGAGGAGCAGAATGTCTAACATACCAACCCTTCAACCAGTAGCCTACGAAGAGCATAAGTGGAATAGCACAATTAATCCAGATATGCTGACGCGCAGACAGCGTGAATCGATTGTTAAGTCTTACAAATCTGCTGTTCCGCAAAAAATTACTGAACTAGATTTTACTGTTAGTTCTGATTTGCAGGCACAAATTGATGATGCTTTGATTATGGCAACTAGATTTGATGAGATGTTGAGCAATAAACCATATGACATACCTTCAATTATGTTAAGGAGTGAATCTGCCTCAAGTTCACAAATTGAAAATTTGACTGCATCAGCGCGAAATGTGGCGATAGCTCAAATTGACGAAAAAGCCCCCTTAAATTCGCGAATTATTGCCGCTAATATTACAGCCATGCAAAAAGCATTGTCAGTCGATGGTGATATTTCCGTAGAAGCTATAAAAGCGATTCATAAAGCATTAATGTCTAATGCAAATCCAGAAATCGCTGGACAGATTCGCAATGAACAGGTGTGGATAGGCGGATCAGGTCTTAGTCCATCGCCTGATGCACTATTCATTCCACCTTACCATACCTTAGTTTCTGAATATCTTGAAGATTTTTCTCGGTTTGCCAATAGATATAACTTGAATCCCGTTGTTATAGCGGCAGTTTCACATGCACAATTTGAAACAATTCATCCAGTTGGTGACGGTAACGGCAGAACGGGGCGGGCTATATTGCAAAAAATACTGAAAAATAGCAATGTCTTAAAACATAGTTCGTTACCGATTTCTGTAGGTCTATTGCATAAAGTTAATGATTACTTCTCTGCGCTTAATTCTTATCGTCTGGGGGGCTACATTCCGATGGTTCAAATCATGGCTGATAGTATTCTGTTTGCGGTTCAAATTAGCTCGGTAATGGTTGAACAAATTGATAATGTTTTACAAAGTTGGGGCGATAAAATTACAGCAAGGCGAGATGCAAACATATGGAGGCTGATTAATTTAGTTGTTGAAAATCCTGTAGTTGATTATAAGTTTATTCAGCAAAAGCTAGGTGTTAGCGAAAGAACAGTGTTTAATCTCGTTGATGAAGCTGAAAAGTATGGGATTCTTAAGAATATTGGTAAAAAGCGAGGCATGTCCGTGAAATTTGAGGCTACTGAGATAACCAAGTTGATTGATGAAGTTGTTAACAACAAGAATATGTTTAGAAACTATCTGGGAAGCGGAACAACAACTGCAAAATAGATATTTATCTTTCAGATTTGCTAAATTTTTCTGCAAGATATTATTCCCTCAATAAGAATAATACGCAAGAGTAATAAGTCAAATCAACGATTTGGCAGTTACTTAGAACAATTTTCTCCTTCTCCCGCACCCCTCTCCCAAAAATTGTTTTGAAATAAGGCCTCGGCACAAAAAATTATTGAGCCGATTCAACTTTCCTCCCGCATTTCAATTTGTGAAACGCCAAGCGTTTCACCTTTTTCCTCCCGCAATAATTGGCGCGCTGTGCGCTCCTCTTTCTCCCGCATAAAGATGTATGAGCGATAGCGAATTCCGC
>JAISHP010000060.1 GCA_031262545.1 Candidatus Ancillula hodotermitis
GGAGGGGTGGCAGCGAAGCTGACGGGGTGGTTAAAAGTTTTAATGAATTAATGAATTAAATCGTAACGTTCAATAATTTCATCACGACCAGCACCGACACCAATTACCGAGATACGACAATTACTAATTTTCTCTAGTGCCAAAACATATTTTTTAGCATTTTCTGGAAGATCATCAAAAGAACGAATATTATCTAGATTTTCTTCCCAACCATCAAAATATTCATAAATCGGTTTTGCATTTATAAAATCGCTCATATTTTCCGGCATAGAATCAAATCTAACGCCATTAACATCATAGGCAACACAAACAGGAATCTTTTTTAGCCCAGACAAAACATCAAGTTTAGTTAATACTAAATCAGTTAAACCATTTACTAGACTAGCATAACGAGCCACAACAGCATCATACCATCCACAACGGCGACTTCTACCGGTAGTAACACCATATTCCCCACCAGCAACTAAAAGGTAAGTTCCCCAATCTTCTTTTTCTTTACAAAGAGCAATTTGCTCATCTCGACTTAAATCTTCAAAGTTTGGATCTTTATTTACAAAGTGTTCTAATTCTGTTGGGAAAGGACCTTCACCTACCCTGGTTGTATAAGCCTTGATAATTCCGAGAACAGAACTAATTTTAGTTGGACCAACACCAGTTCCTGTACATGCTCCTCCTGCCGTAGCGTTTGAACTAGTTACGAAAGGATAAGTCCCAAAATCAACATCAAGCATAGTTGCTTGACCGCCTTCAAAAAGCACATTTTTTTCTGAATCCAGACCTTGATTCAAAAGCTCGGCTGTATTGCAAACCATTGGTTTTAGTCGTTCCAGCAAACCACCCCATTCTGCTATAACTTCATCAACAGTCATAGTCGGGACATCATAACGTTCAAAAATACGATTTTTGGAATCCAAAGCACTTTCTAGCTTTTCACGCAAAACTTTTTCATCAAATAAATCAATTACCCTAATTCCAGAGCGAGAAATTTTATCAGCATAAGTTGGTCCAATTCCACGACCTGTTGTTCCAATTTTTTTCTTAGCTTTGTCATGCTCCATAGCGCCATCTAACTGACGATCATATTTCGTAATAACATGAGCATGTGAGGAAACCTTGAGTCTAGAAACATCAATTCCTCTAGCGATCAATTCATCTAACTCTTCAAAAAGAACTTTAATATCAATTACAACGCCATTTCCGATCACAGGAGTTACATCTGGAGAAAGTATTCCTGAAGGAAGAAGATGCAAAGCGTATTTTTCACCATTAACTACAACAGTATGCCCAGCATTATTGCCACCATTAAATTTAGCAACATATTGAACCCTACTACCAAGAAGATCGGTAGCTTTACCCTTACCTTCGTCGCCCCATTGGCAACCTACTAAAACTATTCCAGCCATATCATATATATTATACCGCCAGATTTACAAAAACTTAATGTGAATTAATTTCTTTTCCACAACTAAATTAAAAGTATTCTTTTAACTCTCTTTGTAAACATATACTATTTATATGTCTATTCAAAATAATCCAGAAATTGAAATTGAAAAAGTTGATTCAGTTAGTAAGCGTCTTGCTAGTTGTAAAAGTATTAGTCTAATTGGCTTGGATGGATTTTCAGTCGATGTTCAGGCATACATTTCCAATTCATCTCCAGGGGTTTCTTTAGTTGGACTTCCAGATTCTTCTCTATCCGAAGCCAAATCTAGAGTTATAGCTGCCTATCAATCTGTAGGATTTTGGATGCCCGAAGGGCACATCACTTTCAATCTTGCGCCAGCCTCTCTCCCTAAACATGGCCCAAGTTTTGATTTAGCAATTGCTCTTGCTCTTGCAGCGGCAGATAGTAAAATACCAGAAGAGAATATTCCAGAAATAACTAAGACTTATTTTGTCGGCGAATTAGGTTTAGACGGTAGAATTCACGGGTTAAAAGGAATTCTGCCTATGGTGCGATCTGCCAAAAAAGTTGGAGCAGAAAAAATATTTGTCCCAAAATGCGATGAAGAAGAAGCAAGATTAATTAATGATATTGAAATAATTGGAGTCGGACATTTAGTCGAAGTAATGACTTATTTCAATGCCAAAGTTCAGAAAATACCTTATCAACTCACTCAAAGAGTTAAAAATTTTACAGCTTGCGGAACAATAAATTCTCCAAAAGATTTTTCCGATATTCTCGGGCAGGATGAAGCAAAAAAAGCTCTAGAAATCGCTGCAGCAGGTGGACACAATTGCTTATTAGTTGGACCTCCCGGGACTGGGAAAACTATGCTAGCTTCTAGATTTGTTTCAATTCTTCCAGATTTAGAAACTGAAGATTCAATAGATGTAACTTCAATCCATTCCCTTTCTGGCAGTCTCTCAAAAGCCGAGTTAATCAAAACCCCACCTTTTGAAGCTCCACATCACACCGCTACTGCCCCGGCAATAATCGGCGGAGGCTCCGGAATTCCTAAACCAGGATCTGTTTCAAGAGCACACAAAGGTGTACTATTTTTAGACGAAGCTCCAGAATTTTCACCAAGAGTTCTACAAACACTCCGTCAACCATTAGAATCTGGCGAGGTAATTATTGACAGAGCTCAAGGTTCAGCAAGATATCCAGCTAAATTTCAATTAATCTTAGCTGCCAATCCGTGCCCTTGTGGAATGGGAATGAGTGAAATAGATTCTTCTGGCAACTCTGACAAAAGTCGCTGCAAGTGCACCTCACTAGAAAGACGTAGATATTTTGCAAAACTTTCTGGGCCTCTATTAGACAGAATCGATTTAATAACGACTGTCCCAAACATAAAGGCCCAAGACTACCTTAGCAAAGATATAGAATCTTCAGCAACTATTAAACAAAGAGTAATTGAAGCCAGAGTAAAATCCAAAGAAAGATTAAAAAATACTCCTTGGAAGTTAAATTCAGAAGTTCCTGGTAGTTTCCTTCGGAAACAATTAGGAATTAATAATAAAATTGTAAAACGCCTATCTGCCGCTGTTGATATGGGGATAATCTCCATGCGGGGAGCAGACCGTTCTTTAAGAATTGCTTGGACTTTAGCTGATACAGAAGGTAAGGAATCACCTCAGTTAGAACATATTACTAGAGCTCTAGAATTCAAAGGAAATGAAACTTAAAGATAATTATAAAAAATACATCTATATTAAAGGCATTAAGCCAGTTTCGCCTGTTCTGATGGCAGTCAAATTATTCTTAGAAGCACCCCGATTTTCAACTGGTAAATCTTGAGTTGGGATAGATTCTGTCGCAACTTTATTAGCATATTGCTGAACGGCTTTCATTATAACAGTTTCGCTATTATCCGGAATAATTCCATCAATTCCACCAAAATCAACACTAACATTAGGTGGCATTTCTTGACTGTTATTTGCGTCTAAATTTGAAGTATCAAAAGAGTTTGAAAGGGTTTGAACCTTTTCTTCTTGAGGGTGTTCAAAAATTTGGCTTTGGTCTTGAGTGTTAACAACTGAATTTTGGAAATCTGATTGCTCCAGACTCTTCTGAACTTGTTCTCTAACTGCAGCTGTGTCAAAAAGCTTATCAAAATCAATTTCAACACTCAAGTTCCAACCATTTGGAACAGTATAATGCTTAACATGTTTTATACAATATTCTAAAATATTAGGCTGCCACTCCCTATCTTCATCGCCTAATTCTTTAATTACAACAGTTTTTTTATCATAATCTATAAAAACGCCAGCTTCTGCTTGGTTCTTACATCTAAACATTTGACAACGCTTACTCATTTTGCCTCTCTACCCCCCAATTTGCACTGATGTACCATCAGAATCATCTGACAAATCGCCAGATAGTGTTGTGCTATCGGCATCATTTTTACTTGACTCATCACTAGCAGGAACATCCTTAAAAACTTCTTTTACATCAGCAATTCTTTGAGCTCTTTGAGATGGCCAGAAAATCAAAAATACATCCCCAACGACATCATCTTCGCTGACAAATCCTTTAGTCGGTAGTCCTTGGTGATAACGAGAATCAGCTGAATTATTCCGATTATCTCCCATAACCCAAAGAGAATTATCAGGAACAATAACATCAAAAGGCATACTAGAAGGATCTGATCCTTTTTTGATATAACTACTTTCATCAATCGCTTTGCCATTAACAGTCACAGGATAACCTGTCCCTTTACAAGCAACATGATCACCCGGCAAACCAATTACACGCTTAACTAAATAACTATCATCATCTTCAGGCATAAATCCGATAAATTTTAACGCTTTTTGAATTGGTGTGTCACCATCATCTTGATGCCCATCATTATTTGGATCCATCCATTCACGATTGTCTTTAAAAACGACAACATCTCCACGATCAAGCGCAAAAGGATGTGGTTTTAATCTATATGTCAATATTCTATCCTCAACTTGCAAAGTATTTTCCATTGACCCAGAAGGGATAATAAAAGGCATAAATAAAAACGCCTTCATCAATGTTGATAAAACGACAGATGCGACTATAACAAAAACAGCATCTTTTAAAAAGGTATGCTTTACTGCTCTAGTATG
>JAISHP010000094.1 GCA_031262545.1 Candidatus Ancillula hodotermitis
AATATTTTCACCTTTTTTGATTTCACCTTGGCTATTTTTTTTATTAAGTTTGTATAATCCCCCTATCACCATGGCTAAGGTTGACTTTCCTGCCCCATTCTGCCCAGTGATTGAAGTAACTTTACCCTTATTGATTGTAAAATTTAAATCTTTTAAAATATAAGGTAAATTTTTAGAATAGCGGAATGAAAAATTAGATGCTTTAATACACATCAATAATCACGACTATTTCTATACTCTTTAAACTTTGAAATTATTTCAGCAATAGCCAACCCAAAAACAATATAAAGAATAACTTTTACACCCTCACTAGGCAATCTAGCAGGCAACAACAACAACCAACTTTTTCCTTGTTGCCAAGCTAGTGCCCAAGTTGAAATAAAAACATTTGATATAACAGTTGACAAAATAGAAGCAATAACAATTTCCACAACAGTTTTTCGACTGAATCTCCAATTCTGATTTAATGCTGAACAAAGTAAAATTGACCAAATTAAATAAAAGGTAACTGAACTCAATGTTATTCCAGGATTGAATGCCCCAAAAGCTGAATTAATCAAAAAATATTTAACAATATCACCAATTACAGCAATGAATGTAACCCAATACCATTTTACGAGAAAAACAGCAATCATCAGCGGAACAAAATCTAGTCCGATACGAATAACACCAGTTTTAATAGAAGGTAAATATCCACTAGCAATAGTAAGAGCAAGTAGTAAACCAACGGCCGCTACAGTTTGCACTAGTTCTGACTGCTGTGACATCTCTTCTTGATCAGAAACAGAAAAATTTTTATCTGAGGTTTCGGTATCCATGATTTCAGCCTACTTTCTATATTTTATGCTATATTTTATATTTAATCTAACAACACTTTATCCAAGTCATTCTCAATAAATTCAGGATGTATTTCTAATTCGGAATGCTTATATCCGAAACCAAAATAAATTGCCAAGCCAACAATCAACCAAACAACAAAACATACCCATGTAATTACAGCTAATTGTAAAGTTAACCAAATACAAATTATCCCCGAAAGAATTGGCAAAAATGGTGAAAGTGGAACCTTGAATATCTTAACTCTTTCCCCATCCATACGAACAACTGTATCAATATCTTCCCCACGCTTCTTTCTAAGTCTTCTAAAAATCGGCACAGCAAAAGATACCAAAATAAATGCAGATAAAGTTCCGATATTAATCATCTCATCCAAGACATCAACATACGCAAAGGCAGCAACAAGAGCTACTAATATTCCCGCAACAATAATTATCCGATGTGGAACTTTTTCTTTTTTAGAAGTTATCGAGAACCATCTTGGCAACAAACCGTCTCTAGACATAGCAAATACAATTCTTGTCAAGCTCTGTAGTGTCATCATAATAACCGAAGTTAAACCAATCAAGATCCCTAAAGCTATAATTCCCCCAACATTATTTGCTCCTCTAATCTCAAAAGCTGTTGTTAAACTAGCAGTTTCTCCAGGGTGTGCAGCTAAATAAGCATTAAAATCTGTATATTTAACCATACCAACAGTAATAACTGCAATAGCAATATAAATAACTGTTACAACTCCAACTCCAGCCATCAATCCGATTGGAACATTTTTACGAGGATTGACAGTTTCTTCAGCAACAGAAGCAGCCCCATCGAATCCTAAGAAAGCGAAAAATATAATTCCCGCACCAGTAAAAATGCCAAATATACCATAAACTTGTGGTTGTTGACCTAGCATAAAAGAGAACAGAGATTGTCTCATTGTATCTCCAGCATTAACACCAGAAGTAGAAGCAGGTGGAATAAAAGGTGTGAAATTCGCAGGATTAAAATATTGAATCCCCATCACTATAATTATCAAAATAATAGCTAATTTTAGTGCAACAAAAAATCCAGCAGTTTTGCTAGAAAAACTAGCACCTTTGACTAAAACTAGTATAATAAATAAAGCTGCTACAAAAATTGGCCAATCAAAAGTCCTTCCTCCGATTACCCATCCACCTGCTCCTTGCATTCCTAGCAAACGAAGAGTGCTATATAAATAAACACACCAATATTTCAAAATGACTGCTGTAGAAAGAAAAAATTCAAGAATCAAATCCCAACCTATAATCCAGGCAACGATTTCCCCTAATGCTGAATAAGAATAAGTATAAGCAGAACCTGCTACAGGGATTACTGAAGTAAATTCAGCATAACACATCGCAGCCAGGCCACAAATCACACCAGCAATAATAAAAGAAATAATTGAAGCTGGTCCAGCGTATTGAGTAATAACTTTAGCCCCAACAGAGAAGATACCAGCACCCACGCAAATGGCAATTGCCATAATTGTAATATCCCACCAGTGTAAACTTCTCTTTAACTGTCTTTGCTCATCCCCTTCAAGATGTTTAAAAGTATACTCTTTAGAGTGTTTTCTAAGTAAATTCATAATACTTATACATTATACGCTAAAATAAAAAACCACCCACAGGTTGGTTTACCGGGGTGGTTTTAAATCAAAAAATAATAAATATTCCAAATTGAGATGAAATTCGAAGTTTGAAGAAAAGAAAGCTGTGCTTAAGCACTGCACTTTTCAAAAACAAAGAAGTTCGCTCAATTTGGTTATTTAGTTACGATTGCGAGAACATCGCGGGCAGATAGTATCAAATACTCTTCCTCTTCGTATTTAACTTCGGTCCCACCATATTTTGAATAAAGAACCTTATCTCCAACTTTAACATCCATCTCTTGACGTTGTCCGCCTTCAAATTTTCCAGGTCCAACAGCTAAAACTTCACCTTCTTGTGGTTTTTCAGCCGCTGTATCAGGAAGAACTAAACCTGAAGCAGTTGTTGTCTCTGGTTTTGAGACTTTAATTACGATTTTATCTTCTAGTGGTTTCAATGGAACAGCCATTATATTTCCTTTCTTTTATTTTCCTCTAAGAGATCTTCTTGAAACTTTTTGCATCCGATTGGGATCCATTCCTTTAGGGATTGGCATTTGCATAGTCCCAAGAGCTTTAACTCTCTGATTAACTTGTTTTAATTCATCTTTTGTTAATGTTGGCTTTAATTTAGTCACCTTCATTTTTAATTTCTTTAAAGGAATTTGACCTTCATCGTTTCCAACATTAATTACTGTCACTGGAACATTCGCTAAAGTGTGTTTCAACTTAGCTTTTTCTTTATTGACCATTTTGCTAGTTCTGTTTCTAGGGCCTTCAACAATCAAAATAACCCCAGCACGAGAAGTTCCTCTGAAGACTAAATCTTTTGTTTTTGGATCCATAGCTACAGGTTGTTCATCAAAATGCATTCCACCAAATTTTACATTATTTAATATCGCACCAGAGGCACCAGGTTTACCTTCAATCTGTTCAAAACCAACCTTATCTGCAAGTTTATTCAAAATGAATAAAGAAAGAACTAAACCAATCAAAACACCGAGGATAATCATAGTCACATAGATTTTTGTAATTAAAGCAATAATCACAAAAACAACAACAGGAACGAAAAATCCAAGTGCTAAGTATAGAGGTAATTTTGGAACATAGTTATGAACCATTTTGAAGACTTGCCCAATAGTCTTAAAAGTCTTAAAATGCTCTTTTTTGGGTTTTAAAGTATCTTTAGCCATATCACTTATATTATACAGGTAAATTGATCATTTTAAAAAAAAGTTTAGTGTTCAACTATTAACTTAAAGACTTTACAAAACTTGTTGCAATGTGTTAGTAAGGGTATTAGATAAACATTCATATTTTTCCACTTCAGATTTACATCTTAATTCAATTGGAGTTCTATAAACTACCAGCTTTGCATTTTTAGAATGTTTTTTGGGGAAGAATTTACACAACATAATTTCTTGTCGAACAATATCTCCATTAATATTTTGCAACACTTCAGGAACTTCTTCAACTGTAAAATCTATTTTACTCAACCTTCGCAAAATTCGCTTTTTATCTTTATCTTTTTCTTCAGTCTGAACTAAGTTTATTTTTATATCTTCAACTATTTTGAAAAATAAATAGTTAAATTTTTCTTTTTTACTAAGATTAAATTTATTTTTATATTTTCTTTTTTCCACTTAGATTATAAAACCAACTACCAACCTGCTACAAAGTATAATCTAAATCAAATCCTAAAACATCTTGAGCATACTCAATGTTATCATCGTACTCAAAATTTACCAGATTGTCTGAAGTGGTTAAAGAGCGAATAATTGATTTATCAATATAAACTTCACCATACAAGTGATCTGTCTCGTGCTGAAAAACTCTTGCTGGCCAACCAACAAGTTCTTGCTCATGATCTCTTCCCTTTTCATCTGTCCAGAATGCTTTTATTCTATGATATCTAGGTCGAATTGCATAATAGTCTTTAAGAGAAAGACAGCCTTCAAAAAAGTTTTTAACATTTTCTTCAGGAGTTGCCTCTTCAATTGGCTCATATCTTGGATTTATAGCAACAAAAAAAGGAAAATAATAAGTTTCTTTTTCGTCACCATCAGCAATTGGGTCATAATCAGGATCTTCAACTGTTGGATCTTCAAGAACGGCCATAGCAATATTCAAACCAATTTGAGGAGCAGCCAAACCAACACCAGGTGCTTCACGCATTGTTATCTTCATAGCAGAAATTAATTTACGAAGAAGCTCAGGCTCTAAACCACCTTTATACTCTCTACACTCCGCGCGCAAAACCGGGTCACCCATCTGAATTATTGGCAAAATATGATTAGGGTGCTGCTGAAGTAATTTTTGAACACGATTGGAAAGAACCCGATCTATTTTAGATTTATTGAACTTAAAACTCATTTAATTCTTAATCCTTTTTTATCTCTATACTACAAAGAAAGTTCTTCTTTTACTTTTTCAGCAATTTTTTCAGCAGAACGTTTTGCTTGATCATTCGTGGCAGCTTCAACCATAACACGAATTAATGGCTCTGTCCCGCTAGGTCTTAATAAAACTCGACCTGAATCACCTAACTCAGCTTCAACTTCTTTAACAACCGCTTGGACAGATTCACAGTCATCAACACTATGTTTATCAACATTCCCAACATTAATTAAGACTTGTGGTAAACGCATAATTTGACCCGACAATTCAGAAAGTTCAATTTTAGAATTCAATCTTTCTCTTTCTTTGATAAGAGCATTTGCTAAAAATAGTGCAGAAAGAGTACCGTCTCCTGTTGTAGAATGATTTCTATTGATTATATGCCCAGATTGCTCGCCACCAAGAGTTAAATCTTGTTCAAGCATTCTTTCAAGAACATAGCGATCACCAACACCAGTTGTTTCCAGGCTAATACCTTCAGCTTCTAAGGATTTACGTGTTCCAAGATTAGACATTACGGTCAGAACAACTTTATTATCTTTGAGTTTCCCTTCTCGGTGCATTTGCTTAGCTAGAATGGCAATAATTTTATCACCATCAACTAATTCACCTTTTTCATCAACAGCAATACAACGATCAGCATCACCATCAAAAGCAACACCCATATCTGCATGTGTAGCAACAACCATTGCTTGTAATTGCTCAGGATGTGTCGATCCGCAATTATCATTAATGTTATAACCATCTGGTGAAGCATTAATGACAGTTACATCAGCACCAGCCATACGTAATGCCTCAGGAGCCACAACGGAAGAAGCTCCGTTAGCACAATCCATAACAATTTTTAATCCTGACAAAGGTTTTAGATTTATATAATCCTTTTGATCTACACCTTCAGGCATTATTGATGAGACTAAGTGATCAACATATGTTTTAATCACAGCTTCATTATCGTATATTATTCTACCAACACCAGCACCTGTCGGTCTCGCCCAAGGTTCTTCTAATCTAGCTTCAATTTCATCTTCTACTGCATCATCTAATTTGAAACCAGAAGAAGAAAAAAACTTAATTCCATTATCAGGCATCGGATTATGGCTAGCGGAAATAACAACACCGAGTTCTACACCTAAAATTGATGTTAAATAAGCAATTCCAGGTGTAGGAAGAATTCCAATATCAATAACATCAACACCCGCAGAAGCTAAACCAGCATCAACAGCTGAGCTGATAAATTCTCCAGAAACACGAGTATCACGCCCAACCAAAGCGCGCTTTCGATTACCACCCTTTTTACCAGTTTCCTCTTCAACGTTACTCAAAACACGAGCAGCAGATTCCCCCAATCTCAAAGATAAACGAGCAGTTAATTCCTTATTAGCTAAACCCCTAACTCCATCTGTCCCAAAAAGTCTTGGCATAATTATACTTCCTTATTTTTAACTTTCTTAATATAAACTTCTTTAAACAAAAACCACCAACAAACACTAAAAAAATAATACTTGTGCTTGAAAGTGGGAATCGTTGATAAAATCAAATTTTCTCCAAGAACGGAGCTGTAGATAAATACAGCCCCGAACGGAAAAATTCGAAGTAGCAAAATTTAACGCTTGCTGAATTGAGAAGCTTTACGAGCTTTCTTAAGTCCCGGTTTCTTTCTTTCAACGCTTCTAGCATCGCGTTTCAAAAATCCAGCACCCTTCAAAGAAGGACGAAGAGCTTCACGATCAACCTCGTTCAAACAACGGCTAATTCCTAAACGAACAGCACCTGCTTGACCAGAAATTCCGCCACCTTTAACATTTACAGAAATGTCATATTTCCCATCAGCTTTAACTAAAACAAGAGGAGAATTAACCAATTGTTGATGAACTTTATTTGGAAAATAATCTTCCAAAGTTCTACCATTAATTGTCCACTTACCCGCACCAGGAACTACACGAACACGAGCAATAGCTTCTTTTCTACGTCCTACTGCATTAGCTGATCCAACTTTTGCGTTCTCAACAGTTCTTTTTGGAATGTCAAGAGCAATTTGTTCTGCCAAATTTGTTTCTAAATTTGTCTCTACATCTGCCATTTTAATCTCCTACTTTCCTTATTTACCCTGTTTTACTTGAACTTTAGTGTCATACACTTTTGGATTCTGAGCTTTATGAGGGTGCTCTGAACCTGCATATACGTGCAAGTTTGTTAATTGAGTGCGACCTAAAGAATTTTTAGGAAGCATACCTTGAACTGCATTTTCAACAATTCTTGTAGGGTTAGATTCTAACAATTCACGAACAGAAGCTGATGAAATTCCACCTGGGAAGCCAGAGTGACGCCATAAGCGTTTTTGCTCTTCTTTGTTTCCCGAAAGTGCAATCTTGTCAGCGTTGATAACAATAACATTATCACCAGTGTTTACATGATTTGCGAATGTAGGCTTATTTTTGCCTCTTAATAAATTAGCTGAACAAACTGCAAGGCGACCTAAAACAACATCAGTGGCATCAATAACCCACCAATCACCTTTTTGTTCAGCCGGTTTAGGACTGAATGTCTTCATATTTTTTACCTTTCTCACATTTGTCACCACAGATTTTCTGCAGCGTTTTGTTTTACTTTAACATTATACACGATCTCAAAACCTTGGCATCTGAATCTGACCTCTAAATACAAGCCGAATTAACCATCGGCTTAGTTTGATAAAAATTTTATCCTATACAAACTTCCCGGATTTAATTCAAAAAGCATCATATCTCCTGAACTTGGATCAATTCCCACACTTTCAGTTTCTCTTTTGTTAGCCCAAGAAGTATATTGAATGTTGGTTGCTTTAAGACCTTTGTTGCTTACTAGGTTAGATAAAGGGATTGATTCATAACCATT
>JAISHP010000113.1 GCA_031262545.1 Candidatus Ancillula hodotermitis
ATATAAACCTATTTCTTCAATTGGTTTACCATTTCTTGCTTTTCTACTATCTGTTACAACAACACGATAGAATGGATTACGCTTTTTTCCAAAACGTTTTAGACGAATTTTTGTTACCAAAACTTCTCCTTTTCTAAGGCACAAACGGTATGAGTCGCAATTATCAGGAGTAAATAACGAACAAGACGCTTGTGCGAATTAATTAACTTACTTAAATATTATACCAAAAAATAAATATTTAAATCTACAAATTTCTTGCAGGAGTGCGATAAAGAATCTTTTCAACCTCTTCTGACTCATCATCAAAAACAAAAGTTGTCAAAGACGCAAGTTGACAAACCCTTTTAGCTGGGTTGTGCCAAATATGACGACCTAAAATATATCTCCTAAAACACCAGATTGGACTTTCGTGACTAACAATAAGAACTTGTTTCCCTTTATTTTCTTTACGAATATCATCAATAGCTAATTTCATTCTTTGAGCAATTTCAAAATATGGCTCACCCCAAGAAGGCTTTAGCGGATTAGAAAAAGTTTTGAATAAAGTAATGAATTTAAAATGTTTTAATAAATACCTAGAGTAATCATGGGGATTTTTGCCTGCTAATGAATTCTTAGCCTCAATTAATCTTTCATCAGTTTTAATTCGTCTATGAACGACTTTGGCTACCGGTGTTGCAGTTTCTATTGCTCTAGTCAAAGGTGAAGAATAAACAGCAGAAATATCATTTAAATCTGCTGTAACTTCAAAATATTTTGCCACTTGTTCAGCCATATCTTGACCTCTTTTTGAAAGATGAAAATCAGGTAGCCGTTCATAGACTACCCCATCAGGATTCTCAACTTCACCGTGGCGAAGTAAATGTATAACCGTTTTGGTCAAAATAAAAAAAATAAATTATTTGCGTTGATGTCTTGTTTTACGCAACAATTTACGATGCTTCTTCTTAGACATACGCTTACGACGCTTCTTAATTACTGAACCCATAATTCTCCTTTTTTAATATATAAGTCTTATTCCATTATATCACGATTGCCATTTTCCACGCAAAAAAAAACTACAGGGCGGTGCAGGCAAAAATCCGCACCAAAATCGATATTAACTTTTTAACTTTAACATTATCTCTCTAGATTTCATAGACGATAGACCATTTAACTTCTTTTGGCATCTTGCATATTTGAAATAATTAAAAATTCATTTTAATTAACCTTTATATTCGTCAATTTTGTCTAAAAACATTTTCACAATATCTGTATCTTTTTCAGTCCAGTCACAATCGCCAAGTTCTTCAGAACTAGAGCGTTCAAAGTTATTGCCGACCCACTCACCTAACCATTTTTTGAATGTAAATTTGCCAAAACCCTGACCTAATTCATATTGAACACCAGAGCAGCTTTTTTTACCACTTTCTTCCCATTCCATTGAATTCCGAATATTAAATCCCCAACAGGAACAAAGATTACCTCGGCTATATTTATGAACTTGATTTTCCCATTTCCAGTTTGACGTATATACCCATGGATTTTTCAAAGCATTAGGCTTCTTTAGTTCTTTATCAATCAAAATTTTTAACCAATCTATATCGCCGTCTCCAATTTGATAAACTTTCTCCAGAAAACCACCAATTTTACCAAGTCCACCGTCAATTTTTGAATTAATTTCAACTAACTTATTTTTGATTTTTTCATGTTCGCTCATTTTCCGTCTCCTTTCTTCGAAATTGTATATAAACATTTTTAAAATCGTTACTGCATTATTATCAGCTTCTAATAAATATTCACCAATGTGTTGTCTAACACAATCAATCATTTCTTGATATGATACAGAAAAATACTCTGTCTTTATATTGTCTGCCGGAGAACCAGGAACAATATTCACATCCTTATGTTCGTGTAGCACAACAACATAACAGTCATCTTCGCTAATTCCATTATCGTGAAAATTCGATAAATATTTAATTTTTACTTTGTAATCATCAAGTGGATTATAAAGCTCAGCATCCACTTTATTTTCGATTGCAAAAGCAATATTTCCCCCGGTTAGAACAATATCAACCCGATTTAGAGTATCACTACCTTTACTCACTTCAGTTTGAGCGCACCAAGATTGTCCTAACTTATATTTTTCATTTTTTAATCCTTTTGTCTTACATATTTCAAGTAGACAGTCACCAAATAAAGAACCTAACCCATGTTGATTGTTTGAATCAAAAAAATATGCCCAGATATCAGAACTAACAGTTTCTTTACGCGAAATTCCCAAAATATCAAAAATGTTTACTTTTTCAGCGATTTCCTCCGGATCCCATTCAAAATCATTTAACACTTTGATAAGTTGATTATCATCCAAGGATGACAAATCTATTTCGTTGTCGTCAGCCATTATTTTCCTCCAATTCATTATTATTTCTGTTAAAATTCAAAGATAGGGAGAATGGCTGTTCAAGGTCTAAAAGATTAAAATTTACACATAAATCAATTAGATTAAATCTATAGTAACTATCAACAATAAGTTCACATAAAATTATAAGAAAAAGTTTATCGTTGAGTTGAGTTGAGTTGAGTTGAGTTGAGTTGAGTTGAGAGAAACCTCCTTGCCCATCAAATTACCAGCAACGCCAAAACTTAACATAAGAATATTATAACTCAATTTTCTCTATTAGGTTTTATCATTTTCGCCAAGGAATAAGGTGTGTATGTAAACAATCCGGTTGCTTCATTAGAAATGACCTCAGCCACATCAGAACGATAAAATAAGTCCAATGCTTTACTGTAAGAAATATTTTTCATTTTAGCTAAATCTTCAACCGTCATTCGAACCAACGATACATTTTTCATTTAACAACCTCATATTTATCAAATTTCAGACACTTAATAGCTGTGGCAGTCTTCAAACAAATTTGATTATTCGGTTTTGCAAATTTTAATTCATCCAATAACCCAAGTTTTATATTTCTAGTAACCTTACCATTTCTTAATAATTCAACATATCGATCTACCGCATTAATAACATCATCGTCTGCAACATTACCTTCAATAATATCATAGGTAACAACAACTGGTCTATTTTTACTTGTCCTATTCAAAACAATAAAATCCAACCATTCTTCAGAATATCCATCAAATTTTTTATATTTCAAATCAGAATCTTTATTATAATTGTAAATATTAACAATGGCCTCTTTATTTGTTTTCCAAGTTGACCGTCTAACCGCCCATCTTTTTGCCTGATCAAATAAAGTTGTCAAATAAAAACCTTGCCCAAAATCAATATCAGTTCGACCTAATAATAAATTAGGTTCGTGAAATATGTCTATTCCACCGTGATACAATTTCAAGAAATCTTCTTTCCAATTTTTTCAGATAATTCATTCAACAAATATGATTCGCTTAATGTGTGCGAAGTATCATAGGTTTTAGCATAAAAATCCAAAATGCCATTATTTAATAACGACAAATACGCAACCTTTTTTTTACCACCAAAAAAGTTATCAGCTGCAAGTTCAATTACAAAAATCAAAAAATCCAAACTATTCTTATTCAAATTTTCAATCATAGTAACATTATATAACACCATTGAGCAAATCATTGAATGATACGGCTTTTTATCTACACAACTACACCTATTTTATAAAGAGCCACCAGCCTTTTTAAAAAGAGCCATCAGCCTTTTTATAAAGAGCCATCAGCCTTTTTATAAAGAGCCTTCTACGGGACTTGAACCCGTGACCCCGTCCTTACCATGGACGTATTCTACCACTGAACTAAGAAGGCAATCTTAAGGATACTAGCCAAACCCCTAAGCTTAAAAAACCCTAGCAACCTAACCTAAATATTATACCAAATTTAACAATCTAATTGTTTATCAAGCCAAGATTGCAATATATTAACCGCTGCTAACTGATCTACAATACTCCGGCTTTTTGAAGGTTTCTTACCTAAATCATGAAGTTGAGAATGAGCCTGGACAGTTGTAAATCTTTCATCTTCAAAATGTATGAGTATATTTCCTAGCTCATCTTTTAGAAACTCAGCAAAGTTCCGAATTTCAGTACAATTTTCTTTTTCTTTCCCAGTATCACTTACAGGCAGCCCAACGACAATACTCGATATTTTATTTTCACTAACAATTTCATCTATTCTCTGAAGCAAATCAAAATCATCTACGTAACTCAACACTTTACTATCCCTAATTTGTGGTAAGACTTGAATGGTTTCCAGAGGAAAAGCTAATTTTTGTTCATCATCAGAAATTGCTACCCCTACTCTAGCTTTCCCCATATCTAATCCTAAAATTTTCATCTTTTCCATTTAAAAACTCCGAAAACGTCTATCTAAAACCTTGGCAGCTGCTAAAGCGATTAATTTAATCATTTTTTCTTCAATTTTGGGAAATTGTTTAGATTTCTCTAAAACAACTTGCCAATTTCCTTCAAACAAAGCATCAAACATTATCTGTTCATCTTCAGTCGGATTCGTCATAATCGCTAAATCTAACTCATATCCCGCGAAAGATAAACAACGTAAACAAAACGAAAGAGCTACAAAATTCGGACTTATATTCTTTATTTCTAAGAAAGAAAGATTTGAAAGCATCTTTAAAGCTCTAACTAGAAG
>JAISHP010000005.1 GCA_031262545.1 Candidatus Ancillula hodotermitis
TTTCACTGTCAAGAACAATAATTCCGTTGTGATCATCGCCTAAACCGAGCTCTCTCTCTGAACAAATCATTCCATTTGAAATATGTCCATAAGTTTTTCGTGCAGCTATTTCAAAATCATTCGGTAAAACAGCACCTGGCAGAACAACACAAACCAAATCACCTTCTTCAAAATTGTGAGCACCACAAATAATTCCTCTAGTCCCAATTTCTAACTCTTTTTCAGAATTTGTTTCAGTATCATTATAAATACCAACATCAACACGACAATAATTTATCACTTTACCATTAGATTGCTCTTTAGGATTCTTAGAAACAACTTTACCCAAAACTAAGCCGCCAGTTACTCCAGAAGTATGAATTTCTTCCTCTTCCAGACCGACCTTAACTAAATCAGCAGCCAACTTTGTTGCATCTAAATCTTCAGGTGTCTCAACCCAATCTTTTAGCCAATTAATATCAACGAACATTTACTTTTCTCCTAATTAACTTTCAAGTCCATATTGCTTACTAAAGCGAATATCACCCTCAACGATATCATGCATATCTTGAATATCATGTCGCAACATAAGAGTTCTTTCAAGACCCATTCCAAATGCAAAGCCAGAATAAACTTCAGGATCAATTCCACAAGATCGCAAAACATTAGGATGAACCATTCCACATCCACCTAGCTCAATCCAACCCGCTCCACCTTTTTTGTGTTCAAACCAAACATCCATCTCTGCAGAAGGCTCGGTAAAAGGGAAATAACTTGGGCGCAATCTTGCTTTAGCACTATCACCAAACATAGCCTTAAAGAATGCATCTAAAGTTCCTTTAAGATTTGCCATGGTTAAACCTTTATCAATCGCCAACCCTTCGCACTGATGGAAAACTGGAGTATGAGTAGAATCTAGCTCATCAGTTCTAAAAACTTTACCAGGACAAGCAATATATAGAGGAACACCACAATCAATTAAAGAACGAGCTTGAACAGGAGAAGTATGAGTTCTCAAAACTGTATTCAATTGCTCTCCGTAAAAAGTATCTTGCATTTGTCTGGCAGGATGATCAGGTCCAAAATTCAATGCATCAAAATTATACCATTCAGCCTCAACCTCAGGACCACTTGCAATTTGCCAACCAATTGACTGAAAAAAATTAGCCACATCTTCTTGAAGAACTTGAATAGGATGCCTTGCTCCTAAAGTGGAATTCAACCTTTCAGACAAACTTGCAACTGAACTGTCCCCTGATTCAACAGTGACATCAACTTTTTCCGATGCAATTTGTTTTTTTAACTCAACACTCTCTAACTTTTCTTTTACCTCTTCAAAAACAGGGTTGAAAGTAGCACGCACACTTGATAAAACTTTACCAGCACCAGCTCTTTCTTCTGGGGCTAATTTCCCAATCATTTTGGAAGCTAAAGTAATAATCCCTTTATCACCAAAAAGAACTTTACGAATATTATCTAACTCAATAAGACTAGTTGTTTCTTTTGCTTTTTTTGTAAAATCTTCAACATCTTTCTGAATTTTCTCAGCATCAAACATATGTTAATATTATACGCTAAAATGTTTTTTAAGTATTTCAGCAATTATAAAAATTATACTGTAAAAGTTAAACCTTCACCAAAAGCCGAAGAAACAGAATCCTTCAATCTCGGACATTTATCCCGCAACTTCTTACGAATTCTAGTTGTTGTCATTCTAATTCTAGAAATCACAGAAGCACTTTCCCATTTATAAATCTTCTGTGCAATCTCGCTATACGGAACAACATTTCCAACATTAAAAATAAGCAAATTAAGAATTTCATATTCTTTATTTGTTAAATCCAAATTAATCCCGTCAACAACGATTTCTCTTCGTAAAGTATTAATTATAATACCTTCAATTGGCTCAAATAAAGCATCTTCCGAATTAAATTTTCTATTACCAGCGCCTTGTGGGTTTTTATGATAAAGTTCATTAAATATTCTGGCTTGTGAGATAACATTAGAAACCAGTTCCTCAATTGAAACACTTTTATCTAAATAGAGATCAGCTCCAAGCTCAATCATCCTTCTCTTTTCTTCAAGATCATCTCTTGCTGAATATACAACAATTTGTGGTATCTGTTTATTTTTTGTAGTTTTAATTTTTTCTAAAACTTCAACACCAGAAATTCCTGGTAAACCAATATCCAGAATAACAACAGCTAGATTCTTGCAAAAACTAGGATCATTATCCCATTTTTTCAAAAAACTTTCACCATCTTCAAAATCATCAACATCAAACCCATCTTTGACAAGAAAATATCCCATATGGAATGTTAAATCTCTATTATCCTCTACTATGACTACTTTACTCTTAGCACCCTCCATACGTATATTATATACCACTATTAATAACTTTTAGCATATTTGTAAAAATTTTACGAAATGTTATATTATATAATTATCTTTTTTTGATTCAAAAATAAAAATAAATGAAATAATTTTAGCTTCTGAATCAAAGTTAACTTCTAGTTTATCACGATAAGATTCAACCAAATTTTTGATTAAAGAAAGACCTATCCCATTCCCATTAGAATCTTTATTCTGTCCCCTATCAAAACGATTAAAAATAGTTTTCTCGTCACCGGATTTTAAATTATTTGTATCGTTTGAAATAACGAATCTACCTGAAGAATATCCATAAACAATTTCACTTTTGGCATATTTCAATGCGTTTCTAATTAAATTAGAAATTACTAAGCTTATATAAAACTTATCTTTATTAACAATAATTTTTTCAGTCGAAATATTATTTATATTTAACTGGTGTTTTAATTGCACTTGTTCAGCATCAAAAATATCATCAGTTAATTGTTGTAAATCCACATTTTCCGTCAGTTCCTTTACTCCAACTTCATATTGCTTTGCAATTCTCAAAAATACACGAACAATCTCACTCATGTTACTAGATAATTCTAAAATACTTTCTGCCTCACTAGCAATTATTTCATCTTTTAACTCTACAGCTTTATCAAAAATAACTTCAGCAGACTGTTCTATTTGAGCAATTGGTGTCTTTAATTCGTGTGAAGCATTTCCCGAGAATTCCTTATTTACTTTGATTTGCTCACGAATTTTGGTAACAAATGGTTCCAGTTCTGGATATTTATCCAATAAATCATTTGCCTCTTGGGTGTCTGTATTGTTAAAATCTAGGCTGTTTAATGGTTTCATAAATCGTTTATATGAAAGTCTTGCAGACAAATTAGCGAACAAGCAAGATAGAAAAATTATCAAAACTAATACTAAAATTCCTAATAAAAAAGATTCTACTGCTTTGTCTGACATAATAGTAAACTGCACAGCAGAAGTATCATTCAGGCGATAAGTCAATGAAGTAACATTAGACCTAAAATGTTCAGAGTAATAAAAATTCATACTTGCAAAATGCTTTTCAACTTTTTCTACTGCTTCAGTATTATCCGGGCAGCTCACATCAGTTTTATATCGATCATTCACATTACATTCATGGGCCTTTTTAAAACCAATTGAAGATACAGCTACTGAATCGCCAGATTTTTCAGCTGCCCAAGGAAAAATAAATGTTATAACTAGGGCTGAAAAAAATAGTGCAATTATAAGTGAAAACAACGCAACCAAAGTTGTTGTTTTCAGAATATTTTTTCGCATTTATTCAATAACGAATATTTATCAGTTTGAAGCAACTGTTGATGAGGTATCTGCTTGATCTTTAAATTGTTCTATTACTGAATACATTGTTTCAGCAGAAACTGGTTTCAAAACAGCTCTCAAGTCAGAATCCATAGTTCCTTGCGTAATTATATTACCATAGTTGAATTCATGACCATTAGATTTCAAAACTGGAATCGAATTTAAATTCATATCTTCGTATGTTTTTTCTGCCCAACTTGTATACTTTCCACTTGTACAATTTTTAGCGACATCTTCTTTTACCCCTGCAGCCTTAGCCCATTGTTGAATTTGCTCATCAGAAATATGTTTATAATTTTGACCTTCTTCAGGCTGAATATTATTTTGATAAATATACTCAATAAAATCAAAGAAATGATCCGGATCATTTGCCCCAATATAAATTGCAGCAGATGCAGCACGTGTTGCGTAATGATCAGTCGGAGAAGAACCAGAAGAAGATCCAGTTGAACCATATCCTGAAATATAAGAAAATCTATCCATCCAACCAATTACAACAGGATGTAAAATATAATTAATCTTACCCTCTTTGACTAATTTCATAGTCGCTTCGCCTGAAGCCCTTTCAATCGCCCCGCAAAATGGACAAATTGGACTTGCATAAAGTTCATAGGTTGGAATACCATCAATTTTCTTATTGATTCCATCCTTACTAATCAAAATCCCTCCGTCATCTGCAAAATTGTCAGGCTTAACAGGGTTGCTCGTTGAAGGATCACCTTTTAATGTTTGCAATCCTGTTGTGTCGCTCGTTGAATTTGCGACTGAAGCTTTATCGTCCTGATTTGGCTTAATAGCAAAAACCCACACTAGAGCAGCAATTAAAGCAACAACTAAAACACCTATAACAACACCAACGATTGTTTTTGATTTATTATTCATATTAATATTATACTTGATTTATGGGGGTTTATTTTAGTGAAGCACCCTCGACAACAACAACAATTTCGCCTTTTAGAGTTCTCGTATTTAAAATATCTACTAATTCTAATAGAGATCCTCGTATAACTTCCTCATATGTTTTTGTCAACTCTCTACAAATCGCAGCTTTTCTTGAGTCACCAAAAACTTCACGCATCGCAGAAATAGTTTTTTGAATGCGATAAGGACTTTCAAAAAAAATCATAGTCCTATCTTCTTCTTTTAATTTTGCAAGATAATTCAATTTTGTTCCAGATTTATTTGGCAAAAACCCCTCAAAGCAAAAACGGTGACTTGGTAAATTTGATAACGCTAGAGCCGTTAAAACCGCAGATGGACCCGGCAAACAAGTAACTTGAATTCCTGCCAAAATCGCTTTACCAATCAATTTATAACCAGGATCTGAAACAACCGGCATCCCTGCATCGCTTACTTGCAAAACATTGTATCCAGAAAGTAATTTTTCAATAACAAAATCGGCTTTTTCGGCTTCATTATGATCATACAGACTAATTATTTCAGCCTCAGTTTTAATTTCTAGACGCGAAAGCAATTGTTTCGTCCGTCTAGTATCTTCAGCGCAAATTAAATCAACTTCTTGAAAAGTTGAAATTAGCCTTTTAGAAGCATCATCAACATTTCCTATTGGTGTCGCACCAATATACAAAATACCAGAATCTGTATCTTTGTCTTTCACAGGTATTTACTTTAATATATCTTCAACAATTTGTTCTGGAGTTAGACGATAACGATCAAGTTGAGTCTTAAGTGCTACGCTATCAATATATTCACGTTTAACCCCTTTGATTATAACCTTCATATCTTTATCAGAATAAAATCCTGCAACTTTTTGTCCGAATCCACCTTCAATAATTCCAGCTTCTATAGTCACGACTTTACTATGTGAATTCATCAAATTCAAAAGAAGTTCCTCATCCAAATGAGAAATAAACCTAGGATTAATAATCGTTGGCTTTACACCAGTTTTTTCTTCGTAAATCTTAGCACAATCAAGAGCAACATCAAAAAATTGACCTAATCCCAAAAATGCAACCTCTTTTCCTTTTTGGAAAACTTCAGATTTAACAATAATTTTATCTAAAGGTAAAACTCCTCCAAAAACAGTCTCTGCTTCAACAATATTTGTGTTTTTAATAACTTTAGTTTCAATCTCAGGTGTCTCACGGTCCTTTTCAAACGGAATTTGCCCACCACTTGAGCGAATAGCAACTGGAAAAGTTTGACAAGCAGCCCAATCAAGCATTTGCCTATATTCTTTTTCTGATGTTGGGCTCAAATAAACTAAATTCGGAATATTTGATAGTAATGCTATATCGTAAATTCCCTGATGAGAATAATCAGTATCAGCAACTGCCCCGCCCAAAACAATCAAAACCGCTGGTGTATTATTCATAGTCCAATCTTGCGCAACTTGATCATACGCTCTTTGAATAAAACTTGAAGCGATCACCATGTATGGCTTACGAAGATGTCCATTTCCCCCGCATTTATCACCATCTATATTTCTCATCTCTTTAGCGATTCCTGAACCAAAAGCAACTGCAGATTGCTCTGCAATTCCTACATCAAGATAGTTATCTGGATACTTTTCATGCAAATATGTTCCCAAAAGGGGTGCACCAGGAATAACTGCTACAGATCCTTGTTGTGTAATTTCTTCTTCTAAAAATTGCACTGTATCATCAATTGAGCTAACAATCATAGCTCTTTTTTTATCAACACCATTAGTTGTAAATTCCGCACTTTCTAAGTCAAAAGGTGCATGATAATGCCAATCTGGCTGTTTAGAATACGCGGGAGAATACCCAAATGCCTTTTTATTATGAATATGCAAAACAATCGGATGGTCAACATTTTTAATTTCATTCAAAACTTTAACTATTTCTTGAACATCATTTCCATTTTCAATGTAACGATAGTCTAACCCAAAAAAATTAAAAATATTATTTGAATCTACCCCTTGTGTTTCTCTAAGTTTAGCAAGACCTTTATACAATCCTCCTGAATTGTAATCAATTGACATTTCGTTATCATTTACGATAATAATAAACTGCCCTTTTAGCGTTCCTGCAATATTCAATCCTTCTAAAGCTTCACCACCAGAAAGGGCCCCATCCCCAACTATAGCAATTACTTTCTGGGAATTATCACCACTAAGATTTCTGGCTTTGACCAAACCTGAAGCCAACGAAATTGCTGTTGAGGTGTGACCAATATTAAAATGATCATGCTCTGATTCAAATATATTTGTAAATGCCGAGCAAGAACCTACAGTATGAAATTTTCGTAAAAGTTCCAATCTTCCTGTTAAAATCTTATGAGGTAAGGATTGATGCGACACATCCCAAACAATTTTATCCTGAGGAGAATCAAAAACATAATGCAGAGCAACAGCTGTTTCAATTATTCCCAAATTTGGTCCTAAATGCCCCCCATGTTTTGCTAAAATTGACAATAATTCTTGTCGCATCTCATCTGCTAAATCAGTCAATTGTTCAATATTCAATTCTTTAACATCATCAACGTTTTTGATACTTTCCAACAGTTTAAAACCCATAAGAATATTATACCTTGATATAAATGAATATTTATTTTTAAATAGCTATCTACTTAATCGTTACTCTACTTAATTGGGGAAAAATTCGAACAAATCTATATAAAAACGCCACCATCTGCCCGCGTGAAAGAACGACTTTAGGAGCAAAAGTACTAGCAGTGACTCCAGTAGTTACCCCCACTTCAGCAAGCCAACAAATTGCATTTTGTGATGATCCAGTTTTTTTGATATCTTTCAACTTATTTTTCCAATATTTTAATCTACTATCACTCAAACTTGGATTGCCAGCTAACCTATACAAAAATAAAGCCATCTGCTCTCTTGTGACAACCCCTTTTGGATTATATTTTGTTGAAGTTAACCCAGTTGTGATCCCCGTTCTAGCTAACCAATTAATTTCGGTTTTACTTCCTGTTAGATCTGTAAATTTAGGAGTTGGCTTAGTTAATACAACTTTTCCATTACTCATCCGATATAAAAATTTTGCCATTTGTTCCCTATTTACAGAATTACTTGGTTTAAAATCAATTGCTGTTACACCAGTTGTAATACCTTTAGAACTTGCCCAATTTATCTCATCAATAAATTTATAGTTGTTTGGAACATCACAGAATTCAGTCAAAACTCCACACCCAGAAGAAGAGTGGAACCAATCTCTCCAATAATTATAAAAATTACGATTACCATAGCTTGAACAAGAATCCCCTTTATCATATCCCGCATTTAAAGCAGCCTGATTGGGAACATAAGGAGTATAATTATACAAACCAGCCGTTGCTTGATTCTTTATGTAAACTCTCTGCGTTCCACAAGAAGATTTAGGGTTATATTTAATATCTGCCCACATTCCGCCATGAAAATTATACGATGTTTTATTAGCTTCATAAACTTTAAATTGTCGAGCAGCATGATAAACTTGATTTTGCAATCCATTATAGGTTGAATCACAAGCTGCAGAATCAGGACAGCCAAACCCCATAGCATGAACATATTGCCATTTTTCAGCATATGGATCAGTTACTAGCCCCATTTCTTTTTGTAACATAATAATTAAAACTTCAGGATTAGTTGTGCAAGCTACTGAAACTTTATGTATAATTGTCGCAACACTTTCATTTGATGCCCCAGTATATTTTTTGCAATAAGAATCCTTTTCATAAGTTCTTGTATTTTGACGATAATCTTTCAAACATATAACTTGATCTCTTTCTTTACTTGGAGCATTATTAACAGAACAAACTTTACCTTTCTCTTTTATAAAAGCAGAGATTGCACTTGTAGTTAAAGAATTATAATTCTTAAAATCAGCATCTGAAATAATATAACCAGGATCAAATCCTTTAGCTTCAGCTGTTGGTAATTTAGACCGAATTGAAACTAAAGTCAACATTGTTAAAGAAATTGAAAACAATAATGCAAAACAAAATAAAGCAACTAAAGTAACCCTTAAGCTCCTCTCATTGTCGAATTTCATATTAACATTATATAATATATACATGCCTATCAAATTACCAAAAGATTTTCCAGCCCGTAAAAGGCTTTTAGAAAGTGGAATTAACTCACTTGAATTTGAAAGAGCCGAGAATCAAGAGATTCGCCCACTTCGCATAGTACTCTTTAATTTGATGCCAACAAAAGTTAATACAGAAACTCAAATATTAAGACTTCTATCAACTTCTTCTATTCAGATTGAGCCTTATTTTTTAAAAACTGAATCGTATCAACCTACTCATTTTAGTAAACATCTAGATCGTTTTTATATAAATTTTTCTGACATAAAAGATAAGCAATTTGATGCTTTGATAATTACTGGTGCCCCAGTTGAAGAAATTAACTTTGAAGATGTAAAATATTGGGATGAATTTGTTGAAATAAAAAAATGGGCTAACAAAAATGTTTTTGCAACCTTACATATCTGCTGGGGAGCTTCTGCCGGGCTCTATGTTGATTTTGGAATTGAAAAAATCATTGCAAATAAAAAATTATTTGGAATATTTCCGTATCAAGTTTTAATGCACAACAGATTGACTGCTGGTTTTGATGACACAGTAATGATTCCTCAAAGCCGCTGGTTTAGAGAAAACCATCAGCAACTGAGAAAAGCTATAACTGGCGGAAAATTAATGGAATTGGTTGGTTCAACTCAATTACAAACCGAAGACAACAAGCCTCTTCCTCAAGCCAATATCTTAGCAACACCAAATCTTCGAAAATCCTATATCTTAGGACACTTAGAATATACCCGTAATACACTTCTAGAAGAATATTTGAGAGATGTCGAGGCAAACAAAGAAAATATTACAGTTCCTGAAAATTATTTCTATAATAATGAACCCGGGCAAAAAATTGCTGTAACTTGGTCTTCAACGGCCAGAATTTTCTTTATAAATTGGATAGATTTCATATACCAAGAAACACCATATAACCTAAAAGACTTATAATCAAACTAAAGATTTTGAACCTAAAAAGGATTACCAATTAATCTAGCTTCTTCGAGCTCTACCACTTATAATGACGACAAATTGAAGATGAATTAAAAGAAGTTGGTATGTGTGCCAGTGATAAAAGAATTCAAAAGATGCTCAAAAAGTATGGGCTTAAAGGATTGCAGACCCAAATCATCATCCTGAATTTAATTCAGGATCTTCAATATTTAAAATATTACTCAGCTAATTCGCCATGTTTTTCATAATGGGCGATTTTCGAAACTCTATTTTTCTCATCAACTAAGACAACAGTTGGTTCAAAAATAGTTTTAGTTATATCAGTATGAAGAGGAATATCAACTTCTCCAAATGCCATAATTATAACTTTATCACCTACATTTACCAATTGAGCAGCAGCCCCGTTTACGCAGATAACACCAGATCCTTTAGGACCAGCAATTGTATAAGTTTCAAATCGCCCTCCATTTTGAACATCTGCAATCAAAACTTTTTCATATTCAACAATACCAGCTGCTTCCATTAAATCTTCATCAATAGTAATCGAGCCAACATAATCCAATTCTGCTTGAGTAATTGTCGCTCTATGAATTTTAGAATGAAGAATAGTTCGAATCATTTTTATCGTGCCCCTTCGGGGATTCGAACCCCGGACACCCTGATTAAGAGTCAGGTGCTCTAACCAACTGAGCTAAAGAGGAATTTTGTAATCCCTGAAAAACTCGAGCAACACTCAATGCTCGGTTTCGGAGTGCAAATATACATCACTTTTTTATTCCTGCAAAA
>JAISHP010000103.1 GCA_031262545.1 Candidatus Ancillula hodotermitis
TCAAATAAATGCTGCTCTGGTGGGAATGATGTGGCTTCGGCCACACCACGTTTTCCGTTTTTTGGGTCATTTCCGTTATAAATGACAACCTGGTGGAGGGCAATATCTCCGGATACGCCCCTAAGTTTCCTATTTCTTTAAAAAATAGGATTTTTTGGCGCCTTGGCCAAGTGGTAAGGCAGGGCACTGCAAATGCTCTATCGGGAGTTCAAATCTCTCAGGCGCCTATATGACTAAAGAATGTGAAGATAAAGTGAGCGAAATGTGGAAAATTGCTTGTGAATGTAGAACAGCAAATCCGCCACTATGGGAAGTAGAAAAGTATTTTATGTCTCAACTTCAAAAATTTAAACAACTAGGTCAGGATCTTTACAATCAAGGCTGTATTGATTCAACAAAAAGGAGAGTAGTATTATGACTTACCAGTAGGTAGGAGATTAATATGTCACGTAGTTATAAAAAATTTCCGGGTTCTTCAGATGGCGACAGATGCAAGAAATATCAAAAAAGAGAAGCATCAAGAAGAGTTCGTCACACTGAAGATATAGCAAACGGTGCTGCTTATAAGAAACTAACTGACCCATGGGATATTTGCGATTGTAATTTTCGTAAATATTCTTGGAAACAAATGTATGAAGATGCTAAATCTTGGTATGATGGTTCCTGGGGTTTAACAAAATTAGTTGATAATCATAATGCAGTTTTAAGACATTTTTGGAGATATACAAGAAAATGATGTGGTATGTTGGAACAGAAGATAATAAAAAAGGTTATTATATTCTCCATTATTATGGTAAGAAACAAAAAATAGCAGAAAGTATTTATGCGGCATTAGTAAGTGCCGCTCATAAAACGGGTCTTACTGTAACAAATATTAAACTAGGTCAGACATCTGAGGAGTTAGAAAATCCAACTAACGCAGATTTTATGAGATGGTTGGGATATGTTTGAGAGGTTTAGGTATAAAAAATATTCGTTTCCTATTTGGGAAGTTGTAGAATACAAGGAAAACACATTACCTCCCTTTGCTGCTAATTTACAAGTTTTAAAATTTTTTGTTTATGACAAAAAAACAAAAGAGAAAAAAGAAGTAACTTGTGATGAATATCATACAACCTATAAACATTGTAAGGATGTATCATTTTGAGAGATGTGAATAAAATTGAATTTGTGCTTGAAAATTGTGAAGTAATTACTTTATTATTTACAGGCAATGATTTTATAAAAGCCAATTTTTGGGGAATTAAAAAATCATCACTTTTACAATCAACTTGGTATTCTGAAAATGAAAGTTGTAGATATGCTAAAATAACTATACCTTTTGAATGTATTCAAAATTTACAAATTTCTAATCAATTTGGTCCAAATCAAAACGCTTGGGAAAGACTAAATTATAGGGATGTAACTTCTATTTGTATTGTTCATGAAGATGAAGCAAGAAAAGAAGAACGACAAATTTATGTCCCCTTTAAGGGAGAATTTGTAAACAAACTTATGAAGATAAAAATAGTAAAAAAAGAATATTATCATCAGGCAGAAATTCTTTTTGATGGAAGAAATATTTTTGAAAAACTATGGAGTTTTATAAACAGTCAATTTTACAAGCTTTCTGTTAAATTAGATCAAAGAAAGAAAAGAAAAATTCTAGAAGGATATAGGAAAAAGAATAATGATGTACGTATTACCTCCAAACAAGGAGACAGTAAAATCAACTGCTAAACTAGCATTAAAATATCTCAATGAAGAACCTATGAATAAAGCTCTAGTTGAGGAAGTAATAAAAAATGTTATTTCAGGTTTAGATTGTCCAGATTTTGACAAAGAAGACTGGTCAAGAGATGACAGCTACAGTACTATTACTGTATCTACTGGCGCTGATGGCACTCCAGTAATAGTTGAAGGATAAATTATTGCCTATAGTTTAATGGATTAGAACACAAGTCTTCGAAACTTGGAATATCAGTTCGATTCTGGTTGGGCAAAGAGGAGAAGACAATGCGTTGTTTAGCTATTAATAAAAGTTATTTACCAATCAGAATTGCTACAGGTCAAGATGCTATTTGTAAAGTTTATGCTGGCAATGCCAAGGCTCTTACAATAGACAAAAATGGCAATTATTTGGAACACGATTGGGATGAATGGTTTAAGTTATCAAATTCTGATAATTGGGATTTAGAACAAAAATTTTTTAGTTGTTCTAATGGAAGAGTAGCAATACCAAGAGTAATTATTTATGTTAAATATGACAAAATACCTAAAACTACTTTAAGATTGTCTCGAAAAGCAATTTATGCCAGAGATAATAATACTTGTTATATTTGTGGTAAACAATTTGGAGAAAACTCCTTAACACTTGACCATATTATTCCAGTTTCTAGGGGTGGTAAAAATTCTTGGGAAAACCTTATTACTTGTTGTCAAAAATGTAATTGGGATAAAGGCAATCAATTGTTATCTGAATGGGGTAAGAAACCAAAATTTGCCGCATTTAAACCTCACTATTCTAATATTCAACGATTAAAATTACATGATCGTGAATTTGAAGAATGGAAATTTTTTGGTGTTTAAGATTATAGCAGGAATACGAAAAATATTCCTGTTAATATATTATAAAGGGGATGATTTGGATTCGACTGAAAGGTAAGAGTAATATAATCAAGTATCTCAGTCATGAGAATGAATGGCAAAAAATTAATCGACAACGATTTTGAAGCTGACTATGATTCATACGATGAGTATGATGAACCTGTCTTGATGGCAGCATAGTCCGTCCACTGTAAAGATGGTTATATTTGTAGTTTGGGCGTAACTAATAACCTCGAGAATAAGATAGCTCGCTTTATCGAAATCTGTAGCAAAATTTAGCGAATTCTTAAATGGTTTTTGTTAGTTTACCGTTTGTTTGAATTATATAAATAACAAAAAAACTTGTAGAAGTTATATTATGAAACTTTTAGGACGCGGGTTCGAGACCCGCCATCTCCATATGAATTTTATTTTAGAATGTATCAGAGATATAGGAATAGTTTTCGGAATTATATTAGGGATAATTCTTGTTCTTTTATTATATGGATATTTTCCACTTATTTTTGGTGCATTGTGTATGCTAGGATTATTGATATTTTCAATTAAAGTAATTAGAGAAATGAAACAACTTAACTCTTTTGAATTCTCTCCTGGTCTTTAAGTACACGGTCATCTGCGGAATAATTTTTTAATTCTTTAAACCAGTTTTCTTTTTTAGGTGCTGGTTTATCTACTAACTTTTGAATAAGTTCTAAACATGCTTTATCTTTCATATTAATTAGTTTAAAGAGGTATATATGGTAAGAGATTCTGATAAAACGGGTATTTTATATTTAAAAAATCTTCGTCAAAAAGGTATTTATGAATGTGAATTACTAGGACAATTGTCTGATGGTATTTGGGAAAATGACAATTTCAATTGGGGATTTTGGCACGGTCTTGATGTAGAAGTTTCTGATGAAAAATTTGGCTGGTATTCCTATGAAATAATTCCAGATAGAACTGGTTTTGAACTTTATAGATTATCTGATTATGATCTAACAGATCGAGTAAAAAAATTTGCTATTCTTTATGAAATGGGATTTAATAAGGATGAAGCAGAAGTTTTAGAATCACAGGATTATCAAATTAAATATGGAATTGACAAATATACAGAAAAGTGTATTGAACATTGTCCCTCTTTAAAAGAAAAAATGCCTGATACAGGTGAAATAGAAGTAAAAATTTCTAGTTATTCTGATGAATTACTTTATGATGATTTAGAAGATATTATGAAAGCAATGGAAACCTCTATTCGCAAAATAGGTTTTTTAAATTAAAAAATAAGGGGTGCCAAGAAGCACCCCTTTATATTATACGTCCCAACTTCCTTCGTCAAATACAATTGAATTGTCAATTAAACCACTAATTTTAGTGGTT
The DNA here is from genome assembly GCA_031262545.1 of Candidatus Ancillula hodotermitis. Classification (GTDB taxonomy): domain Bacteria; phylum Actinomycetota; class Actinomycetes; order Actinomycetales; family Bifidobacteriaceae; genus Ancillula; species Ancillula hodotermitis. Next base: position 3,946 of record JAISHP010000103.1, read on the forward strand.
CCATCGTTCATTGTTAAAGTTAACAAAATTCCTGAAATTTTTTGAGCAGCAACCCAAATATTGCTAAACTCTGAACTAGCAATATCTGCCATCTCTCTTCTAGTAGATTCAATATTTAGATCTCCAGAAACACCACTTATGTAGTCACCTAAATTTTTAAGTATACCATTTTCTGCTGTAACAGCTCTAGCAATTTCATCCTTCAAATTTCCAGAAATAGCTTTTTCCATAGCCATTGCTCTGGCTATTTCTGCATCTAAATCTCCAGATACACCACCAGGTGATAATACAGATGTTTCAATTCTTCCTATTTCAGTAACAATAGTTCCTGATATTTGTGTAGCATAATCAAGCACTTCCTTAGCAGAGATATTTATTTCTGTGCCAGACGCATTTTGAACAAGAGTTATACCACTAAATGCTTTAACAAGTGTATTTTGTTTGCGAGAATTTCCAGTTTCCACATTTGATGCATATCTTTCAATATTTATTTTATTTGCTTCATCAGAAGCAAATTGTACAGAAGTAATAACCTCTTTAACAGTATCAGAACCAACCACAGTGCCGCTAATATTATCTTTTGAAATTGCTGCTTTAGCAATATCTTCAACATTTTTAATATAACCCGAATAAGCAGCAGTAATACCGACTTGATCTTTACCACCAGCTCCTCCGGGTATTACTTCAATACCTGAAACACCTTCAAGAGTATTAACATTACCATCAATTCTTACTGTAGGTGTAAATACACAATTTCCTTGTGAATCAAATGTAAAATAATACAACCAAGTTTCAAAACCTGTAGTTCCTGCATAAGGATGATTTTCATCTGTAACAACAATTATTTTAATACCACTTAATTCTGCTTTTGTTACACCTTCGTCAGCAACAATTTTATCAATTAAATCATTTAATTCTGGATAGTCACTACCTGCTGTAAGATGTGGTATTTCATAAGTTTTATTGACAGCCAATCTCTTAAGAATATTTATTTCTAATTCATCAGCATCATCTTGAGTAAATACATCTACTATACCTGAAGTATCAACATCTTGACCAGTAGTTATATCTCTCTTCTTGATATGCCACATAATTGATCCCTTAGGAACAATTGTAGGATAATTATCATAACCAGATACACCATAACTAATCATAGTATTATCAGGCAATCTTAATTCAAGATCTGCTAAATCATCGGATACAGCTTTAATACCACTAGTTGCAGCAGCTGCAATTTTCTTACCAGTAATACCAACAGTGTTTAACACCTG
>JAISHP010000077.1 GCA_031262545.1 Candidatus Ancillula hodotermitis
TACTTCTGCAAGTCATTCTTTCTTTGAAATTGCTGGTAACGAAATTGAAATTCCAGATAAGGGGATTACGCACATATCATCAGTTGCGGTTCCTGATAGTAATGGTAATCTCCCCGTAGCGATTTATCGAGGAGATAAAAAAGTTGATACATCTGCAAGAATTCAGCTTTACGTTCGTGGCTATGTTGACGAGGTAACTCAACAATCAACTTCTGCTAATTTGGCTGGTTCTTTTGTTCCAAGAATTACACCAGATGCAACTGAATTGCATCTAAAATCTGAGCAACCTCAAGAATTTAATGTTCCTGAAACTTCTGAGGACTCTAAATATTCATTGTTTATGGTTGCAGCTACACCTGATAAAAAAACTATGAATCGGGATACAACTATTGATTTGGGCGATGATTTAATCAGCAGAGAACAAGGTGTAATTGTTAATGACAATGGCAATCCTGTTTATCCTCAGTTAGTTATGGCGAAAGTTGATGGAAAGAAGACTAAAGCTGTAATCCATCACGGCGAGGCTGATGTTAGAATTTGGCATGTTGCAGACGTTCTAGCACCTGTGACTGAAGAAATGAAAAAACAGAAAGAAAATCAAAAAGAGTTGTCTATGTCAATAGATTCTCCAAATGATGGTGCAAAAATTAATTTACAACAAGAAAAGCAGGTAAAGTTAACTGGACATATTTCGGCTGGTGATTTTGCCTTAGCAGGCGTGCATGTTAATGTAAACGGAGATAATGGTAATTCAGATTTAGGCGAGGCTACTATTCATTACGAGAAGGATGGGGTTACTTGGGAAAATTGGAATGTTCCTGATGTTTCTGGGCACTATACTTTTACCGTAACGGCAACAGATCGGAGTGGACATGCAGTCACGCAAAGTAGAACTTTAGATGTTGATGTTTATGACCCTGCAACAACCGAAATGGTTGACTGGCCAAACACTATCCAAATTGATGATATTTCTAAATATACAGAAATTGGAGATGACTACGTAAAAATGGATTGTGATAGTAAAGTCAAACCTGGCTCTGTTTTGAGGTCTTGGGCATCTCAATCACTTCCAGATGGTTTACTTGTAAAAGTTACATCAGTTGATAAGATTGTTGATGGGTGTAAGTATACAACTCAAAAAGTTGATATGTCAGCTGCTGTTCAGCATCTTCATGTTGATAAAACTGTAAATTTGGCAGATGTATTGACAAATGAACAAGTTAAGAAATTGGTGGGACACAAACTTCAAGATGAAAATGGGAATGATGTTGAAGGAACTGAAATTACAAATGCATATATTACAGATATGAATGATGTTAATCAACGTGTTATTAAGAACGGCGGAAATTCAGTTTTAGCGACAGATGATAATCCTGTAAAAGGTCATTGTAATCAAGATGGTGATCCTTTAGACAATAATCAGAATTGTAGCTTAGCACCAAAACCAATTCAAGGGGCTAAGAGTATATTGGATTCTAATTCTGGGACAGATAATACAAAAAGTGATTCTGAAGATGAAAAAAATGATTCTGATAGTAAAAGTGACACAAAGAGCGATACAAAAAATGACAATAATAATAGTGACACTAAGGAACAAAAACAAGATAACAAAAGTCAGGATAATCTGAAGGAGCCCGAAGAGAGTGAACCTAATGCTACTCAAAGTAGTTGGGAAGAACAAAAATCAAAATTGATGATTGTAACTCCTGCCGATTACAAAGTTAATGATAAAAGAACAGCTACGGAAACAGGAAAGACCAGAGCGTATTTACAAAATACATCTAGTCCTTTAATGAGCGATAAGAATTCTACCAAAGTTATTCATACGGAATATACCGTAGATAAGGATTATAATTCAGCAAATGCTGGGGTTGTTATTCCGGAAGATACGACTGGCTTACCGTTTGATATCGGTATTTCAGGAGATGTTAAAATCAAGATTACACATGTTGTTGATCAAATTATAGAAGGTAGAAGCTATTCAGATCTAGGTTATCATCATAAAGTAAAGTGGTACAATCCTGCAACTTGGTTCCCTGATTTAGAAACCGAACATAAGACTACAACAACTACAACCACCACAACTACTGAAGATGTTAATGTTGACATCGCTATCACATTAAAAATTAATTTAATTAAGTTAATTACCGATGATTTAGCGGATAGAATTATCATTTTAGACGATGGTCCTGTATCAATATACTTTAAATTAGAACTTGTATTTAAATTTGATTTTAATGCTGCTTGGAGAGGAGAAAAAATTGTTAGAGAGGTGAAAACTAAGGGTAAACATACTCACAATTTTTCAATCTCAGATTTAGATAGTGATGAGAGTCAGGTTTTGAAAGATGAAAAAAATATATTAAAAATGATGATTACTTACGAGGTGGGTTTGGAGCCATCGCTAAATTTTGAAGTTTTGGGAATAATTACTGTAACTATTGCTTTAGGTGTTGGATTCTATATTAAGGCTGGAATTCAATCATTTATTCCGCCAGGGACAGAAAAAGTTCGCTACCAAGGTGTTTTTGAATTTGGGGTATATGTTGATGTAACTTTAACTTTAACGATTAAAATAATTGTCTTCAAGATTAATAAATCGTGGCCACTTTACACTTTGGAGCAACCAGTTGTAAGTATTACTTTTTCCAAAAAAATGCCTATGACTAATCTTGGAGAATTGATAGCTGATGTAGGAGCGACTAGTGATGCTAGCGATTCTGTTGCCAGTAGAAATTTCAATACTTTGAGGGATCACACAATTGCTCCAAATTCTATTTGGATGTTAATGCGCGAAGTTAATGGAAAATATGTTCCTCAGCCCATTGTTTCCACCAGCTCGGAAGGGGCAAATATTTACGGAGTTAATGATGGAACCGATGTTTCCTATTTTGGAAAAGCAGAAACAGGCGGGATATTTGGGAGTTCAGGCGGAGATAGCGAAGAAGATGAACGCTACGAGGCGACCAAATTAGAAGAAACTGATTTAAATGATATGGACTGGTCTAAATATCAAACGACTAATGGGCGAGATGGTCTTGGCTGGACAAAAAAAGGTAATCCACTTTCAACGTGGATTAACCAAGCAACTGGGCAATTTACATCTAGTATGACAGATGAGATTTATGATAATATTGTTAAAAATATTAATCAAGATTCTCACGATGGTAAATTTGAAGACTCTGGTGCGCTAGAAATGCTAGAAAATATTAAATCAGCTACAGAGAAAAATACGACTGTAGAAAGCAAGAAAAAAATTGATTCTCTTTCTCAATTAGGAATGGTTTCTCCGACAGATGCTGGTGAACTCCAAGTTGACTTTCTATTTCCAGGTAAATATAAATTATATCCAGTTTATACACCTAAAAATATTACACCTGTTACGGCTGATAATGGCACAAATAATCAAGGTGATTTTGAAATTAAAGATTGGGTTGATAATTTAAGCTGGACAGATGGCTGGAACAAGGGAATAGAACAAACTAGATTGGGATTATCAATGACATTTGACCCAACTTACAATTTGACAAATAAGATTACAAATACAACTAGGGATACATCAACTGCAGATAGTAATTCCAATA